>NZ_CP098478.1:1512960-1815552 GCF_023702675.1 Acinetobacter sp. C26M | reverse complement strand
TAGTTATTGCTACAGGTGCAGCAGTAGTTGCAACTACTGGTGATGTTGTTCCTGCATAAACAGGTGCAGGTTGATTCGCTGCATTATTTTTGTTCTTTTGTGTTAAATCCAAAGTGCGGCTTAATAGGTTGCTGCCTGTAAACCATGGCTGTGCTTCATTATTTGCACCAGTTTGCTGTACCACCAGTTTTTTATTTTGATCATACAAAGCAACGGTAGGTTGGTCTGCATATTTCTTGGCCGCATCGAAATTTTTAGGTGCATTGACCAGACCCAAACTATAAGACTTGTTATCTTGCAAATCTGGTGCCTGAATGGTTACAACGCCAGATTTAACGATGTCATGTTCACCATTTAGATGCTCGAAATATTCACGATAGCGAACATTGACAGTTAAATTGCCTGGATCTACTTGATAGTTATTTTTCTTTGATGGAATTAAACCATTATTTACTTCTTGACCATTTACAGCAAGAATCACGATTTCTTCAGGTGCAGTGATTGTGACTGCTGAAAAAACTGAACTACTTAATAATAACCCGAAAGCAGCAACACCAACTCTTAAAGACATTAGACTCTTCTCGATATAAACAATTTATGAAATCGTATGCACTATGCAATGCGATTGTGACTATTTTATGACAGAAAACAAAACTGTCTATTCCATCAATTTGGCTTATTTAAGATATATACATCATATTTGATTATAAGCACCATACTTCTTTTGGCGAATACGCTATAGAAATAAAAAAAGAGCACTATACAGTGCTCTTTTTTGCTACCCGTTTGAACTTAGTTGAAAGTTTTGAAACGTGCTGCATCATCCATATATGTTTTCTCGCCTGCCGCTGCTTCGATTGAACCGAATACCAGCTGAGCACGTAATTTCCAGTTTGCTGGGATATCAAAAGTTTCAGCAACTTCTGCATCAATAATTGGGTTGTAGTGCTGTAATGATGCACCTACACCAATTTCTGACAAAGCCGTCCAAGTTGCAAACTGTGCGATTGCACTTGAATGTTCAGACCAAACTGGGAAGTTATCTGCATATAATGCAAATTGTTCTTGTAAACCTTTTACAACTTCTTGATCTTCATAAAATAACGCTGTACCAAAACCAGCTGCAAAGCTATCAATTTTTGCACTTGTATTTGCAAACGCTTCTGCTGGTACCATTTTACGTAAAGTCTCACGTACGATTTCCCAGAATTTAACATGCGATTCACCGTACAAAGTCACAACACGTGAAGTTTGTGAGTTGAATGATGATGGACTTTGTTTTACCGCTTCACGAATAGTTTCTTCAACTTTGGTTTGATCAACTGTAAGGTTTTTACCAATCGCATAAATGGTACGGCGTGATTTAATGCTATTTAAGAAGTTGCTCATGTTGTTATTCCTACCTATGTGCCCTTTGGGCGTTATCTTGGATTGAATGTAGTGTATAACGACGCATTTTTTAGGAATAGTCTAAAAAACATGACAGATCGTTTTATTTTTGAAACAGTCTTATTTTATATTGGAAATAAAAAACTCCACATATCGTGGAGTTTTTTTTAACACAATTTAATTACTTATCGGTTTCAAATAATGCGGCAACGAATGATTTTGCTGAGAAAGGACGCAAATCATCAATCTTCTCACCCACACCAATATAACGAATCGGCACATGAGTACGACTGGCAATATTAAATAACACGCCACCTTTAGCCGTACCATCAAGCTTGGTAATGGTAATCCCTGTTAAGCCAACAGCTTCGTCAAACAACTGAACTTGGTTAATTGCATTTTGACCCGTTCCAGCATCAACGATGAGCATAATTTCATGCGGTGCAGTAGCATCTATCTTTTGCATCACACGCTTCACTTTTTTCAGTTCTTCCATCAAGTTGGCTTTATTCTGCAAACGTCCAGCAGTATCCGCGATCAAGACATCAATACCTTTAGCACGTGCACTTTCAAAAGCATCAAAAATAACCGAAGCACTGTCTGCACCATGACCTTGAGCAACCACTGGGATGTCATTACGCTCACCCCAAATTTGCAGTTGTTCAGTCGCTGCCGCACGGAACGTATCACCTGCAGCAAGCATGACTTTCTTGCCTTCACCTTGTAAACGCTTCGCTAATTTACCAATGGTTGTAGTTTTACCCACACCATTTACACCGACCATGAGAATCACATAAGGCGATTTGTTAGGGTCGATATGTAGTGGTTTAACACGCGGTGCGAGTAAAGCGACTAATTCTTCTTGCAGTGCTTTGTACAACGCATGGGAATAGATCAAATCACCACGAGCTGTTCTTTCAGTCAAATTCGCAATAATGGTTTTAGTTGCATCTACACCGATATCTGCAACCAATAATTGCTCTTCAACTTCTTCTAACAATTCGTCATCGATCTCTTTACCACCAATCAGGATATTCACCATCCCATCGGTGAAACTACGACGAGTTTTAGTCAAACCATCTTTCATACGGCCAAAGAAACCCGTTGATTTGGTTTCTTCTTCAACGACCGATGCTTGTTGCTCGACATCTGCTACAGGTGTTTCAACAATTGGCTTTACAACTGGCTCATCAATAATGGGAACATCGACAGCAGGTAAATTCGGCAATGTGACATCATCATCACCAATGTCAGCATCTATCAAGAATTTATTTTGCATATTCGATTGCTGTTGCATGTCGATTCCTTGAGAATAAAGCAGCTTTTTAAAAAGACCGCTAGTCTAGCATAAATTGATTTCTTTTTTCCGACAGAGGCAAATCATTCATTTATAAATAGAAATGAATTGCTTAAAACTCATTCATCTTCTTTTGCCATAGCTGGATATTGTTTAATACGATTCGATTCAAATTGGTAAGCATTTAAAAGCTTTAAATAATCTACACGCCGAATTTTAGCCTGTTCCAAAATATCTCCAGCTAAATGCTGTGTTCTTGGATGGCTCGCCTGTTGTGCGTACTGAACAACTTTTTGATACTGCACTGTATTAATTGGACGCTGTAATGCGTTATACGCAAGTATAAAAATAGACAAAATAATAATACCGACCAAAACATTATAAAATTGGTCCAACTTAAATCCTAATTTGGATTGCATAACCTTATGTTTAAAAATTATAGACAACATAATCTACCTCGAATTAGAGGTAGTGTAAGTCTCTGATTCGCTAAGGACAAGCACAACGTTCAATAAGTCACAATTCCACAACTTATTGAACGCACACTACTTTAGCAATAATTAACTGACTAATGTACGAACAAAGGAAAAGTACAAAATAAATGCAATGATGACCAAGGTAATAAAAATGGCAAACATACCTACACCACTTTCAGCATCTGCAGGATGTAAGTCATCATCATCGGCAATATTTTTCAACTCTCCATCGTAGATCCGATAAAACTGATCTTTTTGTTCAGGACTTAAATGACTCGCAAAGTCATACACGCGTTTACGTTGTGCTAAGCAGTAATCACCCAAGTGAATTTCTTGATGGAAAATGGCTTCATCAAGTAATTGACGATGATGATGAGCTAACGCAATAATTTGACTTTCTAATGGTGGGACATCCACAGTTACGCCATCAATGACATTGGACATGTTATTCTCCTTTTCTATTATTCTCACTTTGATTTTACTTAAAATTATTTGCGACAAATGTTTAATCGTGTAAGATTTTATTTACGTAATGACACCGAATATATTTGACAATTCAATCAATTTTGTCATAATAATTTAACAAATCTAAGTTAAAGTAGCTTAAATTCAAAGTAGAGTAACTTTGAATAGAATTTGCGGTAATCATAATTAAAATAAGGAGTTATATATGATTCAACAATTTACACACCATGAACTAGAGCATGTATATGCAAATGCGGTAAATACAATTCAATCGCAAAAAAACTTCCAAGATGCAGTGAAAGAGCTTGAAGAAGTAGCTAAAGCAGGTCACGGTAAAGCGGCATTATTTTTAGCAGAGTTGTATTATCAAGGCTTCCGAGTAGAACGTGATTCCTTGAAAGCACAGTATTGGCAGAAGATGGCAACCCTACAAGCATAATGAAACGTCACTTAGGTGGCGTTTTTTAATACCTACGTAAAACGAATTAACATAGTTCTTTCACATTTCTGACTTGCGCTATGCCAAAGCTTTAGTCGCTTTGTCTTGCTCAGGTGGCGTTTTTTAATACCTACGTAAAACGAATTAACATAGTTATTTCACATTTCTGACTTGCGCTATGCCAAAGCTTTAGTCGCTTTGTCTTGCTCAGGTGGCGTTTTTTAATACCTACGTAAAACGAATTAACATAGTTCTTTCATATTCCTGACTTGCGCTGTGCCAAAGCTTAATCGCTTTGTCTTGCTCAGGTGACGTTTTTTAATACCTATATAAAACGATTAACATAGTTCTTTCATATTCCTGACTTGCGCTGTGCCAAAGCTTTAACCGCTGGGATGAGATAGCTACAATATTTGCTTACGATTTAGATCAATTGTTTAAACATAACTGCCATCTATCTTTCTTATAATAAAACATAAGTTTAAGAATATTAGTTTAATAACATGTATCGTTTTAGCCATTTCCAACCAGTCTCACGTGAGTTGATGTTTAAAATTTCAATTCTAAAAACAATGATGTATTGTGGCGTTCTTTGGGGTTTATACCATCAGGGTTGGGCTATCAAATCGGATCAAGATGGTCACGTATTCCCCTTTTGGCTGAACGGCGTACAAGCTCATCGCTATGCTAAAGCACACTGGAAAAACTACACACCACGTAAGATTACGCCGAAAGATTTCCACGAATCATTGCTTCCAACTTTAACCCGTTTACAAGTTGAACCTGCTTTATTTAACTCTTCGCATCGTAAATTTAAACTTTCAACTCAGCAAATGCAGCATTTCTTCTTTATGCCACATCAAGCAGCAATGACGATATAATTTTTCTCTCTACTCCAGTGATGACTTTTTAGACACTCATGAAGAAAAGTTATCATTGGAATGAAATTAGGGCTTTGCATTTAAAAAAAATACCGTTAAGTTAAATGAAAATGACAATACAACACAGGTGGATAAACAATGACAATCGTTGCTCAAGTCATCAAGAATAAAGCAGTACAATCAATTTTTACCATTTCACCGAATGCGACTGTACTTGAAGCAATTAAAATTATGGCAGAAAAAGGTGTTGGTGCTTTAGTTGTCGCTGAAAATGAAACAGTGGTAGGTATTTTTTCTGAACGTGACTATACCCGTAAAATTGCCTTGATGGAGCGTTCATCAAACAATACACCTGTGTCGGACATTATGACATCAAAAGTAATTTCTGTAGGTTTAAACCATACGGTCGAAGAATGCCTTAACCTCATGACTGACCGTCATTTACGTCATTTACCTGTGCTTGATCAAGAAAAGTTAGTTGGATTCATCTCTATCGGAGACTTAGTTAAAGCTGCGATGGACGATCAACGTATTCTGATTGAGCAGCTTCAACAATATATTTCTGGCTGATTTAAGAAACAAATTAAAAAAGGGCAAATCAATTGCCCTTTTTTTATTCAACCTACAAAGATTATGCTTTTAGAAAGTTCTGAATCACAGGAACAAGACGTTGTAGTAACTCATCTGCCTGCGCTTGTGTCATGTTTAATGGCGGTAATAAACGTACCACTGAACCTGCCGTTACATTGATAATCAACTTATATTCATCACGTGCAATTGCGACCAGTTCGGCACAGTCTTTTGGCAATTGAATCCCAATCATCATACCAAAGCCGCGCACTTGAACATTATAATCGGCCAATTGCGCTCTGAGTTGATCGACAATATAAGCACCAACTGTAGCGGCGTTCTCAACAGCATTTTCTTTTTCCAGGGTATCAAGCACGGTATATACCACACGCGAACCTAACACTGTTCCACCATAAGTTGAACCATGGCTACCTGCACCAAGCAAACCCACGGCTTTACCTTGTGTCATGACGGCACCAATTGGGAAGCCATTGCCTAAGCCTTTAGCCGTTGTCATTACATCAGGAATAATGCTGGTATGTTGATAAGCAAAGTATTTGCCTGTACGGCCATTCCCTGTTTGAATCTCATCTAGCATCATCAACCAATTATGTTGATTACATAGCGCACGTACATCTTCCAAGTAACTAAACCCTTGTGGTGCGGTATTGACACCACCTTCACCTTGGATAGGCTCAATCAGGATGGCAACAATATCTGGATGATTGATTGCTGCTTCTTGAATCGCCTCCACATCACCAAAAGGCACACGAATAAAACCTTCGACCAAAGGCGCAAAACCTTCCTGAACCTTTTTATTGCCAGTTGCAGACAAGGTTGCCAAGGTACGGCCATGGAAAGACTGTTCCGCGACTAAAATTTTTGGGTATGCAATGCCTTGTTGAGCACCAAATTTACGTGCAATTTTGATCGCACCTTCATTTGATTCAGCGCCACTGTTTGAAAAGAAGATCTCTTCCATACCTGAAACTGCAGCTAATTTCTGTGCCGCGGCAGTTTGCCAAGGAATTTCATATAAATTGCTGGTATGCACCAAAGTCGCAGCTTGTTCAGCAATGGCTTCTGCAATAACTGGATGTGCATGTCCTAAACCACACACTGCAATCCCCGTTAACGCATCTAAATATTCTGTACCCTCTGCCGTATATAAATACGCCCCTCGTCCTCGTACAAAGCTGATCGCTTGGCGACCATAGGTTGCCATAAGATGTGATGGTTGATCAGGTTGCACAGGAGCAAGAGTGATATTAGTCATAACAAACTCAATCTATCAGTAGTTGTGGTGAAAAAAGTTATATAAGCAAAAACTTGCGTAGATTGAAAGCCTAAAGTCACATTTATATAAGAAAAATCTTTCGCAATCCTCCGCCACGCTTTTTTTTAGGTATAATGCAAGGAGATTAGTTGAGGATCTATCTATGACGGAACAAGCGCGTGATACAGTAGCGTTAATTCGTGATCAAATTGCGAAACACCCTGTTTTACTTTACATGAAAGGCACTCCACAATTCCCGCAATGTGGTTTTTCTGCTCGTGCAGTAGAAGCACTTAGCCAAATTGGTCGTCCATTTGCCTATGTAAATATTTTGGAAAATCAAGATATTCGTGCAACTTTACCTCAAATTGCGAACTGGCCTACTTTTCCACAATTATGGATTAATGGCGAGCTTATTGGTGGTAGCGACATCATGCTTGAAATGTTCCAAAATGGTGAGTTAAAACCATTAGTTGAACAATACAGCGCGGCTCCTGAAGCATAAGCTGTAAAGCAAAAAGCCAATCAAATGATTGGCTTTTTTATTGGAAGGATTCTAATTTTGACTAAATCCAACATAACGAAATAACCCTTCTACACCTAAATCCGCTTTATAAATGTGCATGTCAGTATAGTGAGCTTGCGTAACACTAGCAAAAATATTCATATTTGGATCTTCATGAATTTCATCTACTGACTGTGGTAAAACTTCTTCAAAACGATCAGCAATAAATTCAAAGCCTAAATCCATAGCCATAAATAGCGTATGCTCACAAGGTTGAATGTATTGTTCCTGATCCCAGTCTAGAACAGCATGCTGACAAAAAGGACATACAATGTTTTGGGTCGCATCGACAATATTGATAAGTTGATATGACATAATACTTAAGCGTAAAAAATTTCAGCCAGTTTAAAAGAATATGACGCGCTAATCTATCTTGAAGCGGAGGATTTAGCTGATGGCAACATTAGAGCAAGCGATTGCATTTGCCGCAAAACAACATTCAGGCCAAGTTGACAAAGCCAATGCCCCTTATATTTTACACCCACTTAGAGTGATGCTGAATGTACCCAGCACGGATCATAAAATCATTGCTGTTCTGCACGATGTCTTAGAAGATACCGAAACAAGCATTGAAGATTTACAAGCGCTGGGATTTCAAGCACACATTATCGAAGCCATCATTGCGCTCACCAAACTGGATGGTGAGTCTCGAGTCGAAGCCGCTCAACGAGTCGCCCAAAATCCTTTGGCGCGTGTTGTGAAATTGGCAGATATCACGGACAATATGGACTTATCTCGCATTCCATCGCCAACCACAAAAGATTTTGAGCGAATGAAACAATATCAGCAGGTTCGGGCTATATTATTAGCCCACAATGTTTAATAATCACTTTTATATTCATTTAACTTAATCACAATAAGCTGGAGTTTATAGCGTAATGCTAACGGATTTAGATGATTTTTATTGCTTCGCGCTTGTTGTAGAACATGGTGGCTTTAGTGCTGCAGAACGTGCAACAGACATTCCTAAATCAAAACTCAGCCGTAGGGTTTATAATCTTGAAGAACAACTCGGTGTACGTCTAATCCAACGTAGTTCACGTCATTTTGCTGTGACTGATATTGGGATGGATGTCTATCGGCATGCACAAGTGATGATGAATGCAGCGCAAGCAGCGCACGATGTAGTCAATCATTTGAGTAGTCAGCCACGTGGTGTCATCAAAGTCAGTGTCCCCGTTGATATTGCTCAAAACCAGATGGCAAAGATTCTACCCGCCTTTTTGAAAAAATACCCTGAAGTTCGGGTGCAAATGATGGTCAGCAATCGTCGTGTGGATGTGATCAATGAAGGGATTGATCTCGCTTTACGAGTTCGCTCTAAGTTAGATGATGATCCGAACCTTGTATTGCGCCAATTCGAAGCGATTGAACAACGTCTTTTCGCCAGCCAAGCCTATTTAAATGAATTTGGTCATCTCAATAGCCCAGAACAGCTTGCCGAACACCGGATCATTAGTATGGCAGAAGACCATCTTGATCAGCAGTTCTTACTCACAGGTCCAGACCATCAACAGAAAAAGATCAAAGTAAACCCTGTAATTATGGGTTCGAATTTATTGATGCTAGCAGAATTAGCCACTCAAAACTGTGGAATCGCTTTACTTCCAGATAGTATTGCTCAAGATTTTGTCAAATCAGGTCAACTAGTGACTGTACTACCAGAATGGACTGCACCACATGGTATTTTCCATGCAGTTTACCCATCGAGACGCGGTCTATTGCCCGCTGTTCGTGTTTTTATTGATTATTTGGTCGAACAACTGACTCAATGTTCAACGAAAAAAAAGCGCGATTAAAATCGCGCTTTTTTAAATACCTTAAACAGTAGGATAATGCCCTGTCCCATTTGGCCATGGCGTTAACAATTCAAAACCATCATCTGTTACAGCAACCATATGTTCCCATTGCGCAGACAATGACTTGTCTTGAGTTATTACAGTCCAGCCATCATTCAGCTCTCTTACATGTCTTTTCCCAGCATTAACCATCGGTTCAATGGTAAAGACCATACCTTTTTTTAAGACCATACCCTGACCTTTTTGACCATAGTGCAGGATATTTGGCTGTTCATGGTAAATACGACCAATACCATGCCCACAATATTCACGCACAATGCTATAACCTTCACGATGTGCAACTGATTGAATGGCATAGCCAATATCACCTAAAGTCGCCCCAGGTTTCACTGTATGAATACCCGCTAACATCGCTTCATAAGTGGTTTCAACCAATTTCTTCGCTTCGGGGCTTGGCTCACCAACAAAGTACATACGACTGGTATCACCAAAATAGCCATCTTTAATCACAGCAACATCGATATTTAAAATATCCCCCTCTTGCAAAATCTTTTTCGCAGAAGGTATGGCGTGACAAACCTCTTCATTAACAGAGATACAGGTCGTCTTGGTAAAACCGTGATAGCCTACGTTGGCTGGGATCACCTGCAAGGTATTCACAATATAATCATTGCAGATATCATCTAAATATTCAGTTGAAATGCCAGGCTTGATATAAGGCCCGATCATTTCTAACACTTGTGCCGCTAAACGACCAGAGATACGTAATTTCTCCAGATCTTGTTCAGTCTTAATGGTCACAGTAGAAGCTCTCATTCGAGATTTCCTTATTCATCAATCAGATTAAAATCACATGCAGAAAAAAAATATTGGGACTGCACAAAGTATTTCAATATTTGTACGCTTTAGCATGCAAATCTTCAATCATTTTAAGACTAAATGACGGTTTTTATTTTACATTTAATTTCGATCAGCATCATAGAAAAAAAACATAATAACTTCTATTTTTCGACTTTTAGAAACCTTTTCAAAGTATTAGCTTTACCATTACTAATTATATGATTTTCATCGTTTCTTTTTAGTCAAAAATCAACCAAATTTCACATAAATTAGTTTCAAAAGAACGCATTTTTGTTCTAAAATTCGCACTTTTATTTTATACCTCCCTCTTTATGAATCAACTTCGTACAGGAGATATCATTGCTTTAGGTTTTATGACCTTCGCGTTATTTATTGGCGCAGGCAATATTATCTTTCCTCCAATCGTTGCTCAGCAGGCTGGTGAACATGTTTGGCTTGCCGCTTTCGGTTTCTTAATTACCGCAGTTGGTTTGCCTGTCATTACGATTATGGCCCTATCTCGCATGAAAGGCTCAATCGAAATCATCAGTTCCCCACTCGGACGCTTCTTTAGCCTGTTGTTAACGATTGTCTGCTATTTATCTGTAGGTCCACTATTTGCAACGCCACGTACCGCAACTGTTTCTTATGAAATTGGTTTTGCACCCTATTTTGGTACATCTGGCAGCAGTCTGTTCATCTATAGTGTTGTTTATTTTGCTTTTGTGACTGCAGTTTCATTGTATCCAAACAAACTACTCGATACTGTTGGTCATGTACTTGCACCTTTAAAAATTATTGCCTTGGCAATCTTAGGTATCGCGGCATTTGCTATTCCAACGGGTCTCATCTCAGCTCCTGTCAATAACTATATCGCTAGTCCAGTTTCTGAAGGCTTTGTAAGCGGTTATTTGACCATGGATACCTTAGGTGCACTGGTATTTGGTATCGTAATTATTCAAGCGATTCAATCACGTGGTGTGACTGATGCTAAATTAATTACCAAATATGCCATTATCGCAAGTTTGATTGCAGGTGTTGGACTGACGCTTGTGTATATCAGCTTGTTTAAACTTGGCTTAGGTAGCCATGAAGTTGCGCCTAATGCAGCCAATGGTGCAATCATTCTGCATGCATATGTACAACACGCATTTGGTGATTACGGATCTTATTTCTTAACGATCTTGATTTTCCTCGCATGTATGGTAACTGCAATTGGCTTGACCTGCGCATGTGCTGAATATTTTACCGAATTGACAGGCCTGTCTTATAAGTTGCTTGTTTTTATCCTAACTGGCTTTTCGTTACTGATCTCCAATTTAGGTTTAACCAAGTTAATTGCGGTATCCGTTCCTGTACTCAGTGCAATTTACCCACCCGCAATTGTTGTGATTATGCTCAGCTTTTTCTGGAAGCGTTGGAACAATCCTTCTATCGTGGTTGGCTCTGTCACTGCTGTTGCATTTCTTTTCGGCATTATTGAAGCGATTAAAGCAGCTGGATTTACTCAGCAATTACCAACATTCATCCAACATTTGCCTTTAAACGAACAAAATCTTGCATGGCTACTTCCATCGCTCATCGTTCTTGTTTTTGCAATTGTGATTGATCGCGTAACAGCATCTAAGAATTAAAATGATTTGTCGTTAAAATGATGTTTTACCCAAACATGATTTTAGCTATACAAAAAATGTTCTTTTATCCAACGTTCATTTTTTGTTTACGGCAAATCTTTCTATTCCTTTGTAGGCTTGATTAATATCCTTAATGCATACAAGTTTATCTGCTATTCGCTTAAAACCAATATTTTCGTACAATGGATAAATTCCAAGTTTTTCAAAATGTAAAAATAACGACCAATATTTAACTAAAAAATAGTATAAATCAATATAAAAAATACTCAAAAGTTATATAAATCAATACATTCAAAAATTTATTTTCAAAATAGTCCCAATCCCTATTGAAATGCTCAGAAAATAGCAGTACAACTTAAGAAACAATTCAGACAAAAACACATGGTTTTGTCGTCACCACAAGGAGGGATGGAGATGTTATCAATACATTTCAACAAGCAAGTCTTCATTAACGCTCTGAAGACCAATGATTCAATCGTATATGCAATCACAACACTAGCCTTAATGGTTACGTTGTTATTTCAAGGCACAATTAAAGGTAACTTAAAACCCGAATATTTTGCATATGCACTAGTTGTATCATTGGCCTTTTGTACGTGGGCACTGGTCGATCGAAAGTTTCGACAGTTAAGTGCAGTACGCCAAAAAAATAATTTAGGAAAAATGGATGAGTAATCATCCATTTTTTTAATTTAAAAACTTTGCAATTGTTCCAAGCACCAAGATACTAGTAGCGCCTAACTCAACAATAATTAGACTCAACATCATGAGCGTCATACACCAAGCCGGCAATGTCCACCTACCCACTTGATGCGGTTGTTTAAATTGATTGGTGGTGTCTTTTAATAGACCGTGCAGTATGTAAATTAAAATCGACATTGCAAAAAAGAACAGATTTGCCACTACACAGAATAATACCCATGCATCTGATAAAACCGTAAACAAACTTAATGCGGCTAGAATTAAACTTGCAGCCGCGTAAAGCAAACTACTTCGATGTGCAATATCAACATAATAATGCGCTCTGGCAAGCTCCGATTGTCTAATCTGATAATATTTCCAAACCCCTGTTAACATTCCCACCCAGAGAAAAATCCCACTAAATACAATAGCAAGCTGTGTTGCAGCATTTAAAACAAACATACAATCCCCGAAATTAAAAATTCCTTTTGTGTGCGTATATTACATAAAATTTGACTTTTAAGTCATTTTTTAAACGAGTTTCTTTTTGGAACTTGTGTAAAGTAGAACTATGGATTTATACGAGTGTCTTTTAAATGAATAGCTTTGAATCTTTTTGGATAAATTGTAAAGATGGTTATCGACTTGCTGCTCAATTTTATCCAGCAACAGATAACAGTAAGCCGTATCCTGTGCTGATTTGTCCAGCAACAGGCATTACCAAAAATTTCTATCATGCTTTCGCAGAATGGCTGAACCAGCAAGGTTATAGTGTTTTAAGTTTTGATTTCAGAGGTATCGGTGAATCTTTACATGGTGCACTTAAAGACTCTACAGCCAGTATAAATGACTGGGGAATTTATGATATTCCTGCTGCAATCGAGAGTTTATTAGATCGAACCCAAGCTGAAAAAGTGATTATTGTTGGGCATAGCGCAGGTGGACAGTTACTCGGTATTACCTCTAACTATAATAAAGTTGCTAAGGTATTGGCGATCGCTGGCTCAACAGGTCATGTTAAAGGATTGAAAGGAAAAACTAAAATTCTTGCACCTTTGATGTTTAATGTTATCTTCCCTGTTTCAAGCCTTATTAAAGGTTATGGTGCAACTCAATTCATTGGCATGGGTGAAAACCTACCTAAAAATGTTGCAAAACAATGGGCTGAATTTTGTAGTAAGCCAGGCTATGTCATGAATGCAATTGGTAAAACCATTTTTGAAGACTACCACCAAGAAATCCAATGCCCAATCACTTCTTTTTGGGCAAGCGATGATGAAATCGCGACACAGGCGAATGTTAAAGACCTATTACGCCTCTACCCGAATGCCAAAACTAAGTTGATCGAGTTGAATCCACAACAGCACGGCTATAAGCAAATTGGCCATATGTTGATGTTTAAAAAATCACATCAAAAGCTATGGCCTCTCATGGAAAATGAACTCCGCATTTAAATCAAGTGATCACTTTTCTAGTTTCAAGCTTTGCACTTTACGCATCTAAACCTGTAATCCTGTTTAGATGCGTCTTTTTTAGTATCGATACCAAAAACCAATCTTTGTAGATATTTAGCTTCTTGTTTTCTCTGATATTTATTCTATCAATCTGTAATTCACAGTTATTTATTCAAATTAGCTTACTCTGCTTTGGTTTTAACCTGTCATTTTTAAAATTTCATCGGAAAAATGTGACAAAGAATGTATTTATTCAACTTTTTTAAAAATTTTTATGTGCTATATTTTAACCAGTTGATCAATACAAATATTTGTATTAGCTATTTTTTAAGCGTTATTTATTTTATAAATATATTGATTTCGTATATTTATGACATTTTAGACAGAAAATATTATAAAAATGTCACGTCAAAAATCGTATTTTTTTTCTACAATACGATTATTCTACAAATAAGCAGCAATGCAAGGCTGTAGGACAACTTTGAGGGAAAGACGACTGGATAGTACATCATTAATAGCTGATTTATGTGAATTTTATGATGACTTATTCACTCAGAATAAAGATAATTTCATCGTTATCTTTGGACAGATTTGTTAAAAAATGGAATGCTAAAAAAATCAGGAAATGGATTTTTTTAACAGGCAAATTATAGACATTTCATGGAATCTAGGAACTACTAGGCGTAGTTTCTTGTGCAAGTATAGGAAATAAGTGATGCCAAAAAAATATGCGCGTTTTTTACCTACAGCCGATTCATTTAACCTGGAAGACTTCCCTTTTTACTGGATTTCTCAAGTAAATGCTCAATACGTTCAAAATATTGATAACGTGCTCAAAAAATATGGTTTAGACAATTCTCGCCGCCGCATTTTAATTGCATTGCACGTCAAACCTCATGCAAGTGTGTCTGAACTCTCAGACATGGTCATTTCCAAAATGTCGACCACAACCAAGATTGTTTATCGCCTAAAAGATGAAGGCTATATCGATACCTATTCTTGTAAAGAAGATGGTCGTATCACTCGCGTCTACCTAACCGAAAAAGGTAAAGAAATGATTATTAAAATCAATGACCTAACCTCTGTTATTTTAGAACAATCTTTTGATGGCTTAACACCACTGCAAATTGAAAAAACAATGGAAATTTTACGCCATATGTTTAAAAATCTTGCACGCTAAGCAACTAATTAAAAAAGGCTTCCAATAGGAAGCCTTTTTTAATCTTATCAAATCAAAGATTAAGCTCGATCAAACATATTCAGTTGCGGTGTCACTTTTTCAATCTTGGCTTTGGGGACATGTGAACATTCAAACTCTTCTACAGGGAAACCTTTCATAAATTCATAAAGTTGATGGGGTTGTTTTAAGCTTAGCCATTCATCTAGACGTTCATGAGGAATGACGACTACTGAACGCTTCACATCACCTGGTTCGTGGAAGTCTCTCATCATCGGATGGTCTATCGCATCCATCGTGAGCATGCTTGCTGAACGAATGATCTGCTCATTCAACTTTCGGATCTCATATAAGGCAGCAATGTAAAATGCTTGCCCATCTTTACGGCGGACACCCCAACGTTGTGGCTTATTATCAATATATTTGCTTTCATAAAACTCAGAAACGGGAATGACACCAAATTTGCACTTTGAAGCTGCCTCCAAGAAACTAGGTTTCTGAAAAATGGTTTCATGCCGTGCATTGTAAGTATGCTTGGAAATATTGGTATCTTCCGACCATTTTGGTACCAAACCAAACAACACCTCCCTCCACTCCAGCCCCTGCTCCGATTTAAATAACAAAGGTGTTGTGTAGCTTGGATAAACCTCCTCCACATATCCAAAAGGAATCAAAGGTAACTCAAGTTGCTTAGCTTGCTCGAAAGTTAATGGTTTATAGTTAGCACACATAGTTCATTCAGTATTTACCCATAACAATAAAGTTAAAAAAAGGAGGTCTCAGCCCTCCTTTTTTATTTCACAAAAATTAGCCAAATATTTTTTTCATTTTTGCACTTAGGCCGTGGATAAAACGGTGCTTAGCATTGGCTTTATCACTGGTCAAGAAGTTAATTTGAATCGACTGGCGCTGCCCTTCATAAGGAACATAGCCATGCCAACCATTATCAGTCACTTTAAATGCAATCAAAGTACCTGGACCTGCATTGATCTCTTCAACGTAGTCATCCATATTCTTTTCATCATTTAGGATACGTAAACGCCCTGTAGGCGCATCCCATGATTCGTTTAAATAGATCAGAATTGTCAGCAATTTGGTTTTCGAGTCTGAATGAATACGACCATCTTTTTGACGTGAATAACCACGTAAAGTGATCATCATCGGATGTTCCATCACATCTACATCAAATTTTTCTGTGAGGATTTGGCGAAACTCTTTAGTATCTAATGATTTTAGAAAGCGATCAAAATTAGGCTTAATTTCAACATCTTCAATGTTATAGCTACCACCCTGTTCAATCTTAGGGAAATCCTGAATAACAGCTTTCACTTCACTATCAATAATCGAATTTTCCACAACAAAATAAGGATATGGCGAAGTCGAAACTTGCGCTTGTTTTAAAGCATCTAATTTTAAAATTTGTGACATCGTTATGATTCGTCTAAATATTCAAACTACGAGAATTATAGCAAAAATTTCATCAGGATAATGTTTTATCCTGTTTTAGATGATGATGAAAATAATAGATGTCTGCTTAATATAACTCCCACAAAAAAAGCCTCCGAAGAGGCTTTTTGTTTTCTAGATGATATTAATCACCTGTATAACCTTTTAACTTTAAACGTGCAGCATGTAACAATGGCTCTGTATAACCTGATGGCTGCTCTGCACCCTTGAAGATCAAGTCAGAAGCGGCTTGGAATGCAATACCATCAAAGTTTGGTGCCATTGGTGTATACAATGGATCATTGGCATTTTGCTGATCAACAATCACAGCCATACGTTTAAGTACTTCTTCAACTTGCGCACGTGTAACGATACCGTGACGTAACCAGTTTGCAACGTGTTGAGAAGAGATACGTAAAGTTGCACGATCTTCCATTAAGCCAACGTTGTTAATGTCTGGCACTTTAGAACAACCAACACCCAAGTCTACCCAACGAACCACATAACCCAAGATACCTTGACAGTTATTTTCAAGTTCGTTGTTTAGTTCTTCCGCAGTCCAGTTTGTTTCTGGTGCGAATGGCGGCGTTAACAAGTCATCTAAAGTCAACATATCTTCAGCAGCCAATACATCTTGACGTGCTTTTACGTTGATTTGATGGTAGTGCAAAGCATGAAGCACCGCACCTGTTGGAGATGGAACCCATGCACAAGTTGCACCTGCATTTGGATGAGCTGTCTTAGTCGCCAACATATCTTTCATGCTATCTGGCTTTGGCCACATACCTTTACCAATTTGCGCTTTACCTTGTAAACCACATGCTAAACCAATTGCAACGTTACGGTTTTCGTAAGCAGCAATCCATTTTTGGGTTTTAACGGCTTCTTTACGAACAACTGGCGCAGCTTCCATAGATGTATGGATTTCGTCACCGGTACGGTCCATAAAACCTGTGTTAATAAAGATAGTGCGGTCTTTCGCAGCAGCAATACAGTTTTTCAAGTTTACAGAGGTACGACGTTCTTCATCCATAATACCAATTTTGAGTGATTTTGCTGGTAAGCCAATAGCTTGTTCAGCACGCTCAAATAATTCAACTGCAAACGCAACTTCTTCTGGACCATGCATTTTTGGTTTAACAATATACATTGAGCCTTTACGAGAGTTCTTGTTCTCATTTTGGCCACGAATATCTGCCACTGTCAGCAATGGAGTCACTAGGGCATCCATGATACCTTCAAACACTTCTTCACCTTCAACAAGGATCGCAGGGTTTGTCATTAAGTGACCTACGTTACGAAGTAACATTAATGAACGGCCATGTAAGGTTGTGGTTCCACCAATCAGGTTCTGTACAGTACGGTCTTTGTTTAAAGTACGAGTAACTGTTTTACCATTCTTCTCGATTGACTCTTGTAAGTCACCTTTCATTAGACCTAACCAGTTACGGTAGCCTTCTACTTTCTCTTCAGCATCAACTGCTGCAACAGAGTCTTCCAAATCTTGGATCGTGGTCACTGCAGCTTCAAGTGTTAAGTCTTTAACACCAGCAGCATCCGTCTTACCCACTGGGCTGTTCGCGTCAATTTCGATAATTACATGCAAACCGTTATTTAATAAAACGATCTCAGTTGGGTTTGCAGCCTCACCATTGAAACCTACAAATTGTGATTCATGCGCTAAAGATGTAGTTGAACCATCTTTTAAAGTCACAACCAAACCGTTATTCACGATTGCATATTTAGTTGCATCTTCATGCGAACCTTGCGCCAACGGGAAAGTTTGGTTTAAAAAGTTCTTTGCAAAAGCAATAACTTTATCGCCACGAACTGGGTTATAACCTTTGCCTTTCTCTGCGCCACCTTCTTCAGAAATAACGTCTGTACCATACAGTGCGTCATATAAAGAACCCCAACGTGCATTTGCAGCATTCAAGCTATAACGTGCGTTACGTACCGGTACAACCAATTGTGGACCAGCTAATAATGCAATTTCTTCATCAACATTTTCAGTCGTAACTTCAAAGTCAGCAACTTCTGGTACGAGGTAACCAATTTCAGTTAAGAATGCCTTGTAAGCATTTAATTCAAATTTGTTGTTGCGATGCCATTCATCAATCTTCGCTTGAAGATCATCACGCTTAGCCAATAATGCTTTGTTCTTTGGGCTAAGGTCTACAACGACTTGCTCGAAGTTTTTCCAGTAAGTTTCACTATCTAAACCAGTACCTGGTAAAGCTTCATTTTCGATGAAATCGTAAAGTTCTTTAGCAATCGCTAGCTTGCCTTTTTGAATACGTGCAGTCATTGTCTTTCCTGATGGTGCTAACTTTTTATAACAAGAATTCTAGTATACTGATTTATACTAGCCTGAATAGTAATATCACATTCCTAAATAGTAAGCATTTTCCCCATTAGAAGTATTGACAAACGTTGTTTTTTATATCTATCAAAATATCAAATGATGGGTGCTTTGTTTTCTAGTTATGCAATCTACTCCCTTTTTCAAACTCATCTAGTTATAGCAAAATTCAACCAAGAATAAAGCCTTATCAATGTAAGTTTATGAAAAAAGGCATTCCGAAGAATGCCTTTTTTGATTTATGAAGTTTGTGTAACTTGAATCTGTCGATGCTCCGAATGCAGGTAATCATCCGATTGCATTTCTAATAAACGTGAACGTGTCCGTTCAATTTCAAAAGCCAGTTTATCGCCTTCATAAAGTTCAATGATTGAATCTTCTGACGTTAAAATGAGTTTTACCCCACGATCATAGAATTCATCGACCAAATAAATAAAGCGACGTGTTCCTTCAGACAGGAAATCAGTCAAATGCGGAACGTTACTCACCAATACCGTATTATAGATATTCGCAATTTCGATAAAGTCTGCTGGGCTACGAGGCTTAAAACATAACTCGGAAAACTCGCACCATAAAACGTCTTCGGTATGCCCTAAAGTTTCTACCACGCGATTATTGATCATGATTGGAGAATTAGATTGAGTCTGAGTTTGAGTCAGCGCTTTAAAACGACCGAACAACCACTCTTGAGCATCTGCTGTTAATGGATATTTAAACAATTGCGCTTGTTTTAAGACACGTAAACGATAATCTACACCTGCATCAACATTGAGCACGGTACAGTTCTTTTTCACCAACTCAATTGTCGGCAAGAAACGATCACGGTGAATGCCATTTTTATATAGGCCATCTGGCGCAATATTCGAGGTCGCAATCAAAGTAATGCCGCGTTCGAATAGCTTTTGAAATAGGTCACTTAAGATCATTGCATCTGTGACATTTGATACGAAAAATTCGTCAAAGCAAATCACAACAGCATCTTTATAAATCTGATCCGCAACCAAATCTAAAGGGTTACGTTGTCCAGAAAGTTTATTCAACTCTTTATGTACATGTTGCATAAAGTGATGGAAATGCATACGTGTTTTACGGCGGAATGGAACAGATTCATAGAACTGGTCCATTAACCATGTTTTTCCACGGCCGACACCACCCCACATATAAACACCCTTTGGATAGGTTTGGCGACGGAAACGTCGAAACGCTTTCTTGGATGCTTTATAGCGAGTGAGTAACTCTTTCCATACTCGATCCAACTCTTGCACTGCTTGTGCTTGAGCCTCATCTGGCATGAATTGCCCTGACTCGAGTGCTTGAGCATAACGCTCAGCAGGTGAAGTCGGGATATATGCAGTGCTATGTGAGTCTGGTTTAGAATTTGACATAAGGTGTTATTGCAATTTTAATTGATGAAAATTATATCGAACATTCTGTTCAATGGCATTAGATTTTAGGCTTAATTATCATAGAGTTTAAACATCAAAATGTACCATTTTTAATCATTTAATGATTTCGATTATATTGTCTAGGACTTAAACCAAACCATCTTTTAAACGCATGATTGAAAGCTGCAGGTTCAGAGTAACCCAACATTTCAGCGACCTGTTCAATTGAATAAGAACTATTTTCAATAAACTTAATCGCCTTTTGTTTAATCAATCTTTCACGGATTTCTTTATAGCTGGTCTGCATTTGCTGCAATTGATGCCTTAGAGTCCGTTCAGGAATACTCAAAGCACAAGCTGTTTCAGCCATGGTCGGCATGACGCCATTTTGCATTTCCAAATAATCTTGCACATACTCAACAACGGTTAATTTGAGTACTGCACTCTTCTCTAAATGTGCAATATCCTGTAGGCATTTTTCTTCATAAATACGATACGTCAAAATATCAGCAGATGGAATTTTTGTATTTAAAATTTGTGTATTTTCTAAAATAAAGGCTGCTTGTGCACATCCAAATTTAACATCTTGTCCATAGTAGTCCTGATAAGCAGCAAGCAAACTTATATCTTTAGGGCGCTGAAATGGCAATTCAATCTGAATCTTAGGCACATCCAAGCCCATCATTTTAAAGATGTCCTGTAGAAACTTATAAGTCCCTGATATTTCGCATTGCGCTCTCAATTGACCTAAATGCATACTTAAATCAATTGGTCGGTAAAGTAAATGTATTAAGTCATCTTCTATCTTTAGCTGCAATGAACCAAAAAGATGAGTCAGTTGCTGGAACTGCACCCCATTTAATAAGGCTCGATGCAAGGTATCACTGGTCACCAGTAACATCAGAAATGGACCATAGCCAGCCAAAGCATAGTGCTGCCCAATGAATAGACCTTGTTCAGGTGAAATATCCTGACTAATATGCTGCATGATGTCCCATTCAATTTCGTCAGGAATAATTGAGCTTGGATCTAAAGCATCGGCTTGTATTCCCATATTTGCTAAACGTGCATCCACATCAATACCGACATGACGCATGCCTTGAATCAAATACATCAATCCGAGGATAGATCTCTTCATAGTTCCAAATGCAGTTCTCAAAACTTTAATGTTTTACTATAAAAATACGGACAAATGAATTGCCGAAATGATCAAGTTTTGCGTCGATACAATCATATTTAATCTGTATAAAACCGTTAAAATTGCACAAAATTTAGCTGTATAGGATATAGACTATGCGTGATGTAACCAAAAATGCGATTCAAAAAACTAAAGTTGCAATTATTGGTGCCGGTTTTGGTGGTTTAGCGATGGCTATTCGCCTTTTACAAAGTCAAATCAATGATTTTGTAATTTTGGAAAAAACCGACAATGTTGGTGGTACATGGCGTGAAAACCAATACCCAGGCGCAGCATGTGATGTTCAATCTCACATGTATTCTCTCTCCTTTGCACCTAAAACCGACTGGTCAAAACGTTATGCTGAAGCAGATGAAATTTTCACCTATATTCAAGATATTACTGAACAATACAAATTAAAAGACTACGCTAGATTCAATCACGAAGTCACCAATGCAGAATTTGATGAAAGTCGTAATCTGTGGATTTTAGAGTTTAAAGATCAGCCAACACTAGAAGCACAATTCGTTATTTTTGCCTCTGGCCCATTACATGTACCACAAATTCCACATATAAACGGCATTGAGAAATTCAAAGGCAAAGTGTTCCATTCTTCGCAATGGGATCACGACTACGATTTGACAGGTAAATCGGTTGCTTCTATTGGTACAGGCGGCAGTGCGATTCAGTATATTCCTGAAATTGCAGCTGAAGTAAAACAATTGTATGTATTACAACGTACTGCCGCTTGGGTTATTCCTCGTGATGAACGTAAATACTCGCAACTTAGTAAATCTTTATTTAAAGCCTCTAATATCTACCGCCAGATTCATCGTACCCGTTTATACTGGACTAATGAATCACGTGTAGTGCCGATCGTACAACCACAAATCATGAAGTATGGGCAGAAACTGGCTGAAGCATTCATTCGTTATCAAGTAAAAGACAAAGAGCTTGCCAAGAAACTTACTCCTGACTTTGTCATGGGTTGCAAACGTATTTTAATCTCAAATAAATACTTCCCAACATTTAACCGTAAAAATGTTGAGTTAGTGACCGATGCTATTCAAGAAATTACAGCCAATAGCATCATTACCAAAGATGGTAAAGAACGTCAGATCGATTGTTTGATTTACGGTACAGGCTTTATTACAGACCCACGTATTTATCTAAAGCATTTTAACTGTGTTGGTCGCAATGGCATTGAACTTAAGCAAGCATGGAAAGATGGGGCTGAAAGTTATTATGGCGTGAGTACCAAAAATTTCCCAAATTTATTTCAGTTACTTGGACCAAACACTATTCTTGGACATAACTCAGTTATTTTCATGATTGAGTCTCAGGTCAACTATATTCTACAACTCATCCAAACCGTTGATAAAACCGGTACACAAGCGATTGAGATCAAGCACGAAGTGCAAGACCAGTTCAATCAACGTGTTCAAGATCAACTTAAAGGTACAGTTTGGCAAGCAGGTGGTTGTAGTAGTTGGTATCAAGCGGCCGATGGTAAAAACTTCTCTTTATGGCCAACTTATACTTGGAGGTTCTGGTTAGAAACTCGTAAAGTGAATGTAGCAGACTATAACTTTATCAGTACGGCAACTGAAGAAAAAAGCAGTGTTGCCTAAATAAGATAGCCTTATTTCCAAAAAACACCTTTGATCCTCAAAGGTGTTTTTTATTTCGAGTACACCCATCAGATTTGACTGTTTTATTTGCTTACATTACACCTCCTGTCTTATTTGAATTTCAAAAATTACTCACTTTTATGCACAGAACAAAATATTCATGCTAATATTTTAACTACCTACCGTTAGGTAGGTGGGTAAAATTTATTATGTTCATTCCTCGTAAGAGTATACAAAAGATGAAATCTGCTCTCCCTATGACCAAGATCAGTTGGTCTTTGTTACTGCTGCTCTCCTTATTCACCGCCTTAGATGCATTGGCGATTGATATTTATTTACCTGCTTTTCCACTTTTAGCAGAAAGTTTTGCAACCTCACCTGGTCATATACAACTCACGCTTTCGGTCTTTCTGATTGGCCTTGCGATTGGCCAAGGACTTTATGGCCCGCTGTTAGATCGTTTTGGTCGCCGTAAGCCTTTACTGATCGGAATAGCAATTTTCATCTTAGGCTCTTTATTGGCTGCATTTGCACCAACAATTGAATGGCTATTGGCGGCACGTTTCTTACAAGCAATAGGTGCTTCTGCTGGTCTAGTTGTTCCCAGAGCAATCATTTCAGATGTATGCGATGCCAAAACCAGTGCTCAAAATTTCTCTATTCTGATGCAAGTGATGATGATTGTTCCAATCATTGCACCTCTGTTTGGCAGTATGATTCTACAGTTTGGCTCTTGGCATTTTATTTTCTACACCTTAGCGATATTGGGTGGAATTTTATGGTTATGGGGAAGCCAAGCCATCCCAGAAACATTAAAACCACAGTATAGACAAACCTTACAATTCTCAGTGATCAAAAACAGTTATCAAGCCCTGTGTCTTAATAAAAGCTTTATCAGTTATACCTTGGCAGGTGGTTTTATCTTAGGGGGATTCTTCGTTTATCTTAGCCAATCTCCCTTTATTTTTATTCAGCATTATCATATTCATAATCAAGCTTTCAGTACTTTATTTGCAGCCAATGCTGTTGGGCTTATTATATTCGGCCAGATCTCCATCCTATTGCTGAAACGTTGGTCAGCTCAACAATTACTAGTGCTGGGCATGTGTATATTTAGTGGTTCCAGTTTTATTTTAATGCTGAGCGTTTATTTTTATGATTTGAATTTATGGCAATACATTGTTCTCTTAGGGCTAAGTATCTGGTCTACTGGCTTTATTTTTGGCAATCTAACTGCATTAACCATGCAGCAAAGCCCACAGAATTTGACAGGTGCAGCCTCATCATTGATGGGTTTATTGCAATATGCCTTTGCTTCGCTGATTGGCTTGATCGTGAGCTTTTTTACAATCAGTATCAGTCTTCTTCCAGCCAGTTTATTCCTTTGCGGAGTAATTGCACTTGGCTTATGTGTTTATGCCGCATTTAAACAATGCGGAGAATTCTCTGCATTAGAAACTGAATAATCATCATTCGCTGATCAGCTACTTGAATTAAGTGCTGATCAGAATATCCAGTGCTTTTAAAATCGCATCAAGTCTCAGTTGAAATTTTTCTCGTCCACCATAAATCAGCTCACTTTGTAATGCATCAACAAAGCTCATACACACTCGAGCCAAAACTAAACTATCCAGTTGATACTTATTTTCCATCAAAACTGAGTGCTGAATAGCCTGAGAAAATACTTGCTCGAGTTCTGCCATAAAGACATGCATCGGTTCAATTACTTGATCATACAAATGTACTGGCGGACTAATTAAAGCATTCATCCAAAACTGAACCCCATAAGATTCATTAAAGCGTTGCTCGATACCAGCTAAATACGTATGTAATTGCTGCTGAATTTCCGTGCCACCTTGCAAGACGATTTTGGCATGTCCCAACTCTTCATCAATCATGATCGGGATCAAGCTCAGATACAGTTCATCTTTATTCTTAAAATGCGCATAAATTGAAGGTTTTTTAATTCCAACATCCGTCGCAATTTCATTTAAGGATGTTGCTGCAAAACCTTGTTTTGCAAAACGCTCCAAAGCAATTTTTTGAATCTTAGCTGCTGTCACAAATCATTTACCTCTATTTCTTACAAAAGTATATTTCAGCCAACCTGATATTCATAGTTATGTACAACAATGAAGTGAATCAATCAGATTCACAACTTCTGATCTGTTTAAATGCACTTTTATTGCAAAGCATTCTATATCAAGTGATATATAAATCTATCCAAGTATCGGATTTCCCTGCATAATAAATCAGCACTATAAACGCTTTGATGATATGACCTCTTTTGTTTTAATCTTCCAAATTTTTGTCTGCATTAGCTTAGGCTATTTTGTTGGGCCACATTTATCACAAACAATTAAACAATTCGTATTTAAAATACTGCCCTATTTTTCTTATATTTTACTGATTAGTGTCGCATTTGAGCTGACTCAAGCCTTAAATCACGTTCAAAATCCTACTGCTATTCTACCACCAGCGTTACTGATTGCATTCACCACTTCAATTGGTTCATTTTTTATTTGCTTGATCACCTACAAACTGATTGATCGACAAAGTATCCAAGGAAAAATTTCCTTACACCTGTTTCTCAATGCACTCAAGAATATCGTTAAAGCATTTTTGGCTTTGGGTGTTGGTATTCTATTAGGCGTCATAGTTAATAGCGCAAGTTTAGCGATCAGCTTTAATAGTTGGTATTTATTGCTGATCTTTATTTTTTTGATTGGGATCGAATTAGCCTTCACTCAGTTTGATCGTAGTTGGTTGAGTTGGAGAATTCTACTTGTACCAATCGCAGCTTTTGTTGGTTCCTGCTTAGCTGCAATCTTTAACTATTTTATTCTATCCAACCATTATAGTTTGAATGAAGTGATGGCCTTGGCTCAAGGTTATGGTTGGTATTCAATGTCAGGGATTTTATTTACTGAATTGCATTCAGCAAAAATGGGTGGTATTGCCTTATTAACAGATTTATTTAGAGAAATTTTTGCGATTCTATTGATGTATTGTCTAGGCTGGCGCTTCCCTCGTTCTGCTATTTCAAGTGCTGGGGCAACTTCGATGGATGTCACGCTGGCCATGGTCAAACAATCATGTGGTACGCATTACGTACCACATGCAATGATGAGCGGATTAATCTTGTCACTGCTCGCGCCACTATTAATCAGCTTATTTTTGAACTTAAAATTGTAAAGCGACAGTAGCCAATTAGATTGAAGCTAAAATTGACTTTAACATTTCAGTTGGGTTCTCAGCCTTGGTAATTGGGCGACCGATAACTAAATGAGTTGAACCATCCAACATTGCTTGTTTTGGCGTCACAATACGCTTTTGATCATCAGCATTTGAACCTTCAGGTCGAATCCCTGGCGTGACCAATGCAAACTCTTGTCCTAACATTTCGCGAAGGATCTTAGCTTCTTGCGCTGAACACACGACACCATCTAATCCACTCTCTTGAGTAAGTTTTGCTAAACGCTTTACATGTTCAACAGGCTCTATATCCAAACCTAGATCACGTAAGTCTTCACGGCCCATTGACGTCAGAACCGTCACCGCAATCAATTGAGTTGAGTAGTTACCTGCTTTAAGGCGCTCCACACAGGTTTCCATCATCTTACGACCACCTGATGCATGCACATTCACCATCCACACACCGAGATCCGCAGCAGCACACACCGCTTGAGCAGTCGTGTTAGGAATATCGTGAAATTTTAAATCAAGGAAAACCTCAAAACCTCTGTCTTGAAAATTTTTAACGATGGATGGACCTTCATGAGTAAATAGCTCTTTGCCTACCTTGACACGACAAAGTGACGGATCCAGTTGATCTACAATTGTTAAGGCGTCATATTGGCTTTTTGCGTCTAGGGCAACAATAATACTCACGAATCTAGTTCCATCACATAAAAATCGGCTAATTATAAAGTGATTCACACAATGAACAAAGCAAGAAAACTATCATATTGAAAAAAAGCTTTTCCGATAGGTTGAAATGCACCTATCTTTGCTCTGATATTAAAATAGCTCTAGTATCAACTTCCAATGCTTCAAAGATATGTGCTTGATCCGCTGGGTAACAAATATAATCCCCTTCACTCAGCAACACGGGTTCTGAAATCAACCCTACCTTAGCCTGACCTTTCATAATAATAATATGCTCAACACTACCAATCGGGTGTGGCTGGCTACAGCGTGGCTCACCTGGCTGTGTTGTTAGCATATAAACATCTCGTCTGGCACCCGTTGGACAATTTGCCAATAAAATCGCTTGATAATGGGCAATCTCCGAAGAAACCGAAGGTCCTTCACCAAAACGGATCACTTGCGTTTGCGTGATATTGCTTTCCATTAACTTCGCAAATGGGATATCCAAAGCCACACACAAAGCCCATAAGGTTTCTAGACTTGGATTCCCTTGAGCCGCTTCTAATTGCGACAGAGTTGATTTTGCAATACCTGCTCGACGAGCAACTTCAGCCAAGGACAGCCCAGCCTTTTGTCTTTCTCGTTGTAAGCCTTTAGCAACAATTTCGATTGGTAATGCCATATAACACCATAAAAAACGAACGTTCGCTTTGACGAACGATATAAAATTAATCTATTATATCGTGCGTTCGTTTGATATAGAAAATAAAGATGCAAGATAAAGAGCGGCACAGTTTAATTAAGGCAATCATCCTTATTTCAATTGCTACAGGCATTGTCGGCATTTCTTTGGGCTCTGTTGCAGCAAGTTTTGATGTACCGATGTGGGTTCCATTACTTCTCTCACTCACTGTACTCGCAGGCGCGGCAGAATTTACCTTCGTTGGAATGATTGCAACAGGCGCAAACCCTATTTTCGCAGCCTTAACAGGGATATTGATTAACTTACGCCATCTCCCATTTGGCTTATCAGTTGCAACATTTATTGAAAAAAATGCTTACCGCTTTATCGCTTGCCACATTATGAATGATGAAAGTGTCATGTTTGGATTGAGCCAACAAGATGATCAAACCAAAAAATGGGCTTATTGGATGTGCGGATCAGGGATTGCTATTCTTTGGCCAGTTGGCGTGTTTATAGGTTACCTGTTGAGTAAAAACATTCCTGACATCTACGTATTTGGTATAGATGCTGCGTTCCCTGCCATTCTTTTCGCATTAATCCTACCTATGCTAAGAAACAAAACCACACGGAATCGCGTGTTTTTGGGTAGCACATTATCTTTAGCCTCTATTCCGTTACTACCAACAGGCTTACCTGTTTTAGTATCTATGTTCGGCCTATTACTCAAAGGCAAATCTAAATGAAATATAGTGAAAGTTATATCTTTGTAGGAATTGCCGTACTTGCCCTTGGTACTTATCTCATTCGTTATTCGGGATTTTACTTAGCCAATCGCATGACTTTTAAAGAACATCACAAACAACTTCTTGCCGATTCTGCTTGTGTGCTTCTGTTTACCTTGGCCATATTCAATACGCTGTTTACTGAAACTAATTTTAGTGGTATCAGCAAAATCATCGGGGTCTCAGTTGCGATTATTTTTGCTTGGAAAAAATATTCATTGATTGTTGTTATCTTGGTGGCCATGCTCATCACCGCATTCTTAAGATATCTCGGTGTTCCTTAGCATAAAAAAATAGCCCTTTAAATAAAGGGCTATTTAGTCAAGTTATAATATCTTCTCGAGTTTATAACTTCATCAATATTCTTAATTACAGTGGAGTACGAGTCTGACTCTCAGGATTGATATCCAACACTGTTTTTTCATGTCTTACACTTGCAGCAGCTTCTGCGGCAGCCTGTTGTGCAAGTTGTATCTGCTCTTTTCGAAGATAGTCGATATCTTTACGCAGTCGTTTAATTTCCCAACTGGTCTGGAAGACTCGGAAAACTTGAACACCCAGCAATAAACCCACAACGATACCCAATGCGAGCGTCAATAAAAGTAGTAGACCTAAACGCATGGCTGGAACTTGAGTAAATAATAAATCTACTTGTAATTCAGCTGGGTTCTGAAGAACCAGAGCGAGTGAATAACCAAAAATGGCAACGAGTAATGCAATTAATACATAACGCATAAACACCTCAATTCTTATTCAGCAGATTCGTTTACTGCATCACGAAGTGCTTTACCAGGTTTAAAGTGTGGGACTGCTTTCGCTGCAACATCTACAGATCGACCTGTTTTAGGATTTCGGCCTAAACGTGGCTCACGGTGATGTAATGCAAAACTACCAAAACCACGGATTTCAATACGATCGCCACTTGAAAGTGCTTCAATCATTTGATCAATCATAATCTTAACTGCATCTTCAACTAAAGGTTCAGCCAAGTGTGGGTTTTTAAGTGCAATCCGTTCAATTAAATCAGATTTATTAAGTGCTTCAGTAGTCATTGATGACCTCTTTAATTATTGCTACTTTTCAATGTTTTTAATAATAACCTGTTTAAATACAAAACGGTAGCGCAGTACATGATTACTACGCTACCGTTTGCAGTATTTTTGTATAAAAAAGTACGTCTCAGTTACAAGAAACGTACTTTTTAACAAATTACTTCATTTGAGCTTTAATTAAGTCACCAATAGTCTTAGGACCATTGCTTTCTGCAGTTTGAGTTGCAGCAGCTTGACGAGCATTGTTTACAGCTTCTTTCTCTTCAGCTTCGTCTTTCGCTTTGATAGACAAGTTGATAGAGCGAGATTTACGATCAACGTTGATGATCTTCGCTTCAACTTCTTGACCAACTTCTAAGAATTTAGTTGCATCTTCAACGCGGTCACGGTTGATTTCAGAAGCTTTAAGCGTTGCTTCGATGTCATCAGCTAATTTAACTGTAGCACCTTTAGCATCAACAGCAGTCACAGTACCTTTAACCAAAGCACCGCGCTCGTTCGCAGCTAAGAAATCATTGAATGGATCGCTGTTTAATTGCTTGATACCAAGGCTGATACGGTTACCTTCAGCGTCTACAGATAAGATAACTGCTTCAACTGTGTCACCTTTCTTGTAACGACGGATAGCTTCTTCGCCTTGTTCGTTCCAAGAAATGTCAGATAAATGTACTAAACCGTCGATACCACCAGATAAACCGATGAAGATACCGAAGTCAGTGATTGACTTGATCGTACCAGAAACTTTTTCGCCTTTTTCATTTGCTTTAGCAAACTCTTCCCATGGGTTAGCACGAGTTTGTTTGATACCCAATGAAATACGACGACGTTCTTCGTCAACTTCAAGAACCATAACATCAACTTCGTCACCGATCTGAACAACTTTAGATGGGTGGATGTTTTTGTTTGTGTGGTCCATTTCTGAAACGTGTACTAAACCTTCAACGCCTTCAGCGATTTCAGCGAAACAACCGTAGTCAGTTAAGTTAGTAACACGTGCTTTAACGATAGAACCTTTAGGGTAACGGCTCATGATCGCTAACCATGGATCTTCGCCTAATTGCTTAAGACCTAAAGATACGCGGTTACGCTCGCGGTCAAACTTAAGTACTTTAACAGTAACTTCTTGACCAACTTCAACAACTTCTGAAGGGTGCTTGATACGCTTCCAAGCCATATCTGTGATATGTAGAAGACCATCAATACCGCCAAGATCAACGAACGCGCCGTAATCAGTAAGGTTCTTGATAGTACCTGTAACTGTTTGACCTTCTTCAAGTTGAGCAAGCAATGCTTCACGGTCAGCTGAAGATTCAGCTTCCATAACTGCACGACGAGATACAACAACGTTGTTACGTTTAGCATCAAGTTTGATTACTTTGAACTCTAACTCTTTACCTTCAAGGTGAGTTGTGTCACGGATAGGACGAGTGTCAACTAAAGAACCTGGTAAGAATGCACGTACAGGACCGATGTCAACAGTGAAACCGCCTTTAACCTTACCAGAGATAACACCAGTAACGATTTCGCCGTCTTCAAAGATTTTCTCAAGTTTAGTCCAAGTTTCAGCACGCTTCGCTTTTTCACGTGATAAAACTGTTTGACCCATACCGTTGTCAAGCGCTTCAACAACTACGTCAACAGTATCGCCAACTTGAACTTCAAGTTCACGTTGTTCATTTAAAAATTCAGCACGGTCAACTACGCCTTCAGATTTAAGGCCAGTGTCAACAGTAACCCAGTCAGAATCGATACTAACAACAGTACCTTGGATGACTGCACCCTTTTCAACGTTGAGGTTTAATTCACTTTCTTCAAAGAGGGCTGCAAAAGATTCGGTCATGATATACCTGATAAAGTCCGCGGTCTTGGATCAGACAAGGCCGGTTTAGTTAAGTTGTTACATTGTCCAAAAAATCTGATCAAGCAATGCTTCAACTGATAAAAAAATTGTGTATCTATTTTATACAGCTATTGATATAGTCAACCATTAGCTGAAACACCTCATCGATGCCTATTGTAGAACTATCAATGATATATGCATCATCAGCTGGCTTGAGCGGAGCAACAGCGCGCTCCATATCTCTCTTATCTCTAGCCTGTATGTTAGATAAAATGTCGCTTATTTTAGCATCAAGCCCCATGCCCTGCAACTGTTTTACGCGTCGCTCTGCCCGAGACTCGGCCGATGCCGTTAAATAAATTTTCGCTTGAGCCTCTGGAAAAATCGAAGTTGCCATATCACGCCCATCAGCAACCAAGCCTGGTGCTTGAATAAATGCTCGTTGGCGCGCGAATAATGCCTTTCTTAATTCAGGCACTGTTGCGACTTTAGAAGCATACTCACCCACTTGTTCCGTTCGAATGGTGTTAGTAACATCTACACCCTCCAGAAAAACAAGCGTCGCTGCTTCAGTTGTTTTAAATTCGATATCTAAATGCGTAGCAAACTCAACACATTGCTCTAAGTTTGTATCGACTTGATCCAGCAAGCCTCGTTGAAACAATGACAGTCCAAGTAAACGATATAACGCGCCAGAGTCTAATAAATTAAACTGGTAATGTGCTGCAATTTTAGCAGCCAGTGTGCCTTTTCCCGAACCACTTGGGCCATCTATCGTAATAATATGAACTGTCATTCCCATCTCTTATGAAGCAACTGATTTGGCTAATTTTGAAAAACCTAGTGTAATCGCTGCTTTGAGTTGTGCAAGAACTAATTTACTAACTAAAGGTGCTTTTGCTGTAAATTCAATCTTATAAGTCACTAAAGTTATAAAAGGTGTAATTTCTTTAAAGTCAATTTGCCCCAAGTGATGCTTCACCAAAGGGTTATTAATCAACTTATACTCAATACGCTTATTTTCTTCCAACAAAGTAATTTCTTCCTGTAATGGCTTAATTGGTCCAAAGCCCATACGACGAATCGAACCTACACCATCAGGACGTTGCGGATCAGCGGAGTCTTTAACACGTACAACCTGTAAAGGTGCAAATGCCTTGTTATACGTGACATGTTTTGACAAAAGTTCAAAAACGTCGGAAATCGGTGCATTAAATTCTTTTTCTATGGTGATTGCATTACGCATAAGTTCGCCTTTTGATATGACCCAAAATCATCGGAGGCTTAGTTTGCCACAACTCATAAGACATTTTTAATCATTTAAGGACGTTTTTGACGAACGGATTTTCTTCTTCTCATTTCTTCTTTGCTTAAAAAAGTCACTTAACTGCAATGAGCATTGTTCTTGTAAGCAGCCTTGTTCAAAGGCGAATTTATGATTGTAATAACCACTTTCTAGCAGTTGTCTAGCACTCACCAATGACCCTGCTTTAGGTTCAGTGGTAGCAAAAACTACACGCTGTATCCGTGCATGAATTAATGCGCCCACACACATGGTACAAGGTTCGAGTGTCACGAAGAGTGTAGTATCTTCAGGTAAACGATAGTTATTCAAAGACTGACAAGCAGCACGTAAGGCTTGTATCTCTGCATGTGCTGTTGGATCTGACAATTTGATTGGTGCATTGTATCCTGCACCAATTACCTGCCCATTGCTAACCAAAATTGCCCCAACAGGTATTTCACCTTGCGCTGCTGCTAATGCAGCCTGCTCATAGGCAAGCTGCATCCAATATTCATCATTAAAGTTTTCAGAATTCATATGACTCAGGCAATAACACCATATTGCTTTAATAATGCGTTCCAGCTTTCGATATTGGTCACAGGAGGACAATCCCCCAAGATACCTTTCAAGCTGAGTTGCTCAGTTGCCTGCCATTCTGGAGATAAATCCTTATCTACCAAACGTGCACGCACACCCTCGACAAAGTCTGGATGACGAATCTTCCAATCAGAAATTTGTGCTTCCAATGCAAACACTTCATCCCATGCATGACCTTGTTTGCCCCATTGCCATAGCAACCATGTGATTGCAGCTGTGCTTGGAGAGCCTTTCTGTAAGTTTTCACTGGCTTGACGCAACCAGTCACTGCTTGCATCACTCAAACCAATAATTGATTGATAATCATACTCAAAGCTCTGTCCTCGACAAACACTATGAATTACATCAATTGAGTTTTGTAACGGGCCGGAAGCGACAGGACGATGCAAACTATTTAAGGTATCGTCAATTGCTCTAAATGCACCTGCTGGATAATGATTCCAATCCACACTGAGTACTTTTTGAAGCACATTATCACGTTGCGCTTCACAGATATGCGTCGCCCAACCAATGCTAAATGCTCCTGCGGCCGTCATAATTGAACCCGTCAAGCCGGTAAACAAACCAATTTGTCCACGATCGGCCAAGAAGCGACTCGCCCCCACATCAGGGTATAAACCGATATTAATTTCTGGCATTGCCAAACGTGAATAAGGCGTGACTAGACGGAATGGTGCAGCCATAAACAGACCAAGCCCACCACCCATCACATAACCCTCACCCCAAACCACAATCGGTTTAGCATAGTTATGCAATAGTAAATCAAGCGCATATTCCTGCTGGAAGAATTGATTCGCAGCATCAACTTCCTGATTAATTACAAGTTGGCGTAATTTACGAACATCACCACCCGCACAAAATGCTTTTGGTGTGGTTGAGTCAAACCAAATCGCTTTAACAGTTTCATCGACATGAAAATCTTCAAAAACTTTCAGCAGTGCACTTACGATTGATTCATCTAAGGCGTGCAAAGATTTAGGTCGATTCAAACGAATGATTCGCCAACCATTTTTAGCGTGTTCAATAACTAAATCTGGATGATAGCTATTTAAATCAGGAGAAGTCATTATGCGTCCAATTGCCAGTCTATAGGCTCAATGCCATGTTGTTTCAAATAATGATTTGTTTTAGAAAATACTTTGCAACCAAAAAAACCACCGCGATTTGCAGCAAGTGGCGATGGATGTGCTGCACTTAGAACCAGATGTTTATTACGATCGATACGCTGACCTTTGCGTTGCGCATAGGCACCCCACAAAATAAACACAACATGTTCACGCTGTTCATTCAATACATCAATTACGGTATCTGTGAAGTCTTCCCACCCTTGTTTCTGATGCGAAGTCGGTTGTCCTGCTTCTACCGTGAGTACGCTGTTAAGTAACAATACGCCTTGTGCCGCCCATTTACTCAGGTCACCATGACGTGAAACAGGCACAGCCAAGTCCGTATGTAATTCATGAAAAATATTACGCAAAGACGGTGGTAATGCAATCCCTCTTTGTACCGAAAAACTCAGGCCATTGGCTTGGTTTGGGCCATGATACGGATCTTGTCCTAAAATCACCACTTTAACATCACCAAGTGGTGTCGTATTCAGCGCATTAAAAATCTGTTTACTTGGTGGATAAATGGTTTTTTCTGCAAGTTTTTCTTGTTGCAAAAACTCGCGTAAATTATCCATTTTCTGACTCAATAGAAACTCTGAAAGCGAGATTTTCCAAGACTCATCCAACTGAACTTTACTTAACTTGTCCTGCTGCTGTTCAGTAAATTGCATCCACATTCCTTGAAATAAATTCACTCACTGGAGTGAAAAAGCACTCAAATATTGACTTGTAATTCTACATTTGGATTTTGAAACTTTATTCCTTTTTTCAGGTTTTCGTACATCTGAACATCACTCCATTCAGCCTGTACTTGCTCTGAAAATACGATTTGATCCAGACTCAATGAACCCATTTGCTCGTTATCAATATCTTCTTGAAAACTCTGTGCATAACCCGTATCTGTTTCATGCACAATAACAGAGTAAACTTCAACATCACCCTCACCGTTTTGAGTTGTGGTTGAGTTCAATACCTGCTGAGCAAGATAAAAGAAAATACGCGAAAACTGTTCAGCTGACGGCGAAACTGGTAAAGCAATCCAACGTGCGCTAAATGTTTTACATGCGTCAATATAAGCAGCATCATCTTTCTGCCAAAAACAGATTGCATGATCAAAACTATCATACAACTCTTTGATAACACCTTTTAACAGACCGAAGTCATAGACCATTTGCCCATGATCTAACTTTGACGCTTTTAATAATAATTCAACTTTATAACTATGCCCATGAATCGAACGCTTACAACGATCCGATGTACAGTTACGTACAATATGAGCATTTTCAAACTTAAATAATTTACGAATTAACATGCACCAAGCTAATCTTTTATCTGCAAACGAATTTTATTATAAAGCAAAAAAACAAGCATTGGGATTGATTTTAAATCTTGTCACCATTTGATAACTCAATAAAGAATATCACTCAAATGGCGAAAGACTCCTAGAATAAACAAATACTTGCTTATCTTTTCGGGCTAAAGAGCTCGTAAACTGCCGTTTTCGTTCGCTTAAAACAACTTCAATTTGAGCAGTGAAATAATTAGATTTACTGTCAAGAAAAGTTGCAGCATCCGTTTTGCTTTGTTCTTCTATTCCAGAAAAGGCACTTAATTTCCATAAATCATCGACATTATTGAAATAAGTCAAATTGGCTTGTTTGGTTTTCAACTCCTGCTCCACAGCCTTAACATCAACTTTCGGATCAATACTGGCAAGCAATAATGCGGGTGCTGTGTTCATATTTACTTTGGTCTGTTCAGGCAACGCTGTGACATAAGGCTTAATTAAATCGTAATTTTTACCTTCAAACCCTTTTACCAATTTCAACTCCTCAACACTGTGAAACTTAGTATTCGGTGCTAAATATGCAGGATCCAAACCTTGGTAATAATTACTCTCAGCGCCCATTGCCCCTGTTGTTTCATCATTCACATCTTGCCAGTCAATCACTGCCTGACTCAATTCTGCGGGCAACCCAACTCGTTGCAACAATTTTTCAAACCAACGCCGAGCCGAATCATCCACTTGACTACCATCTGCTTTAACCAAATTATTAAGATTAAACTTCCCTGATTCATCCAATAAACGCCCAGAAACAGAACCATCCTCAACTGGGAACGGTGGCATCGGTTTTGCCCAGTTTTCCTGTAAATGATCAATCGTACCGCCATTATCGCTGTCTTGAATAAGCAACTCAGAAAAGAAAGCTTCCGCACTTTTTGCATACAGTAAAGATTGATCTTGGCGCATCAAATACCCAGTATTTTCAGAGGTATTGGTCTGTCGTTTAGCAATGGTCGCAGCAAGAATCGTTGCTAAAGCAACCATGACCAGAATAGTTAATAATGCAATGCCACGCTGAGCAACTCCATAACGTTGAGCTTTTTTAATCACTGGATATCGCCTCTTGCTCATTGTGGTGAAGATTCAGTACGATCTTGTGAATTAGATCCATCCTTATTATTAGGTGGATTTGTGCCCCCACCTGCGCCATTTGAATTTCCTATAGACTGCAAATATACCTGTGTATTTAGCAAACTATAGATCCATTCATAATCCGTACCCGCAACAGTTAACTGTATCTTTATGCCTAGCGGTAATTTTTTTAGCTCAGCAATATTGCTTGGATCATTATTTTCTGGCCATTGCGTCAATTCTTGTGGGTTCAAAACCATCACTTTAAACTGATCTACATTTTCCAATAGCGTACTTGAGACAGGTTGCACACGATTCGGGATATTAAGATTTGAGTATTTCAATCGATACACTTTTTTCTGTGTAGAATCATAGCGATATTCAATACGCTCATAAGGAGATAAACCCTGCTTCAATGGGTCGGAAACACCTGCCTTACTAAATACGAAGCTTTGATCATTCAATACAACAGCTGCTTGTAACTGTCTTCCATCATTTGCTGTCAAAGGTATAATCTGCAAACTATCTCTCAATACTTGTTGATATGCATCCTGCAGGGCAAATAGATGCATTTCATGCTCGGCATTACGATCTTTTACCTTTAACAAATAATCAAAAACTTTCCACCCCAACATGGAAAGCACAGCAAAGATTGCAATTGCAACCAACAATTCCACCAGGGTAAAGCCTGAATGAGGTGAAGAAGACCTGTGCTTAGAATTATATTTCATTGCGTTCTAGCTTTTGCAGGATAGTTAAAGAACACAAGATTGGTAACACCCGCCTCGACCTTACCTTGTTCATTATTAAATAAGCTGACTTGCAGCTCGATACGTTGGATTTTCGGGCTAATAGTAGATTGGGCTTTTTTATCAATCTGCCAGGTTTCGCCCTGAGAAGTCACTTGCTTTGACTGCGTTCCTTCTAACCATTCCTGATTAATTTCCATCAACGCAACTTCATTCATTCCTACAAATTGTGCTTTAGTCCGTAAGATCGCATTCGAAGTTGACTGTGTGTACTGCATTGCGACTTTGGTCAACGCGATTGCAGCAACCGCAAAAATTGCGAGGGCGACCATCACTTCGAGTAAGGTAAATCCTGAGCGAGGATTAGTGAAACAACGGTTCACCTGAGCGCAAGACGAAGAGCTATGCTCAAAGTAAACACGATTAAATCGAGCATAGCTCGATCGTGTCGCAAGGCGAGAAGCTATGCTTCGAGTTGCATGATTAGTGAAACAACGGTTCACCCTGAGAAGCCTAGCTTCGCAAGAAGACGAAGAGCACTTATCTGAGTTTTTAATTTTCATTTATTTTACCCAAGTGATCTAGCTCCAACTCATGACCAATTGGTTGTTGCTCATAATAGAACTGAATCCGAACAGGTTTCACTTCACCATTGCCAAACCAAATCAATTGTGGTGCCTTACCACCTAATAGGTCTTCATTTTTAGCTTTGCTATAATTTGCTGTATCCAAGCTTTGAATGCTTAGAGACACACGATCTGGTAATTGACGGGTTTTAAATTCTTTATATACTTGCCAAGTTCGATCTGCTTGTTGAATCTGCTCTCGACTTTGATCGTGATATTCAAACAAGTTATAACTAAATGGTGCAACATCAGTTGCATTTTGAGTATTTAAAGCAAAAACCTTGGCCTGATCAGTTGCTTCTTTATTAATCTTTTTTAGATCAAGAATAAACATTTCCCTGGCTTGCATTGCTCGGCGTTGATCAACGCCACCAATATTCAAGACCACCAATGATGCCATGATGGTCATAATAACAATCACCACCATGATCTCAATAAGCGTAAAACCTGTTTGTAATCTCTGTGGTGATTTCATTCTATTCTCAACTATGGAATAGCATGTTCAAGCAGCTTCGGTAATGCTAAAGCTTGCTCTATATAGGCAACACGTAATGTATCTCGTGAACCCAAATAACGCTGATAGAAACTCGAATTTAAAATAACTGCCGCACCATAAGTCAACGACCAAATCGACGCAAGATAGTCGCGTGTTGTCATCGTACTATTGATACCCAATAAATAGCTTTCTGTCATACGAATAATGATACGCAAACGCTGTCTTCGTACTTTATACAGCTCACTGAATAGTAATTGAATACCCTGCCCAGTGGTTGAAAGACGTTCCTCAATTTGGTGAAACAACGCTGTGCGCTCAGGATGATGTAAATGATGCAGCATAAAGAAAGCCAAATGCTCTGGAAAAGCCTTTTCGGTATCCTGAATCATTTCAAGCAACATGCGCTCATTACGGATAATAAGCAGCATATATAATTCATCTTTACTTTGAAAATGCTTATATAAAGTACCTTTTGCTAGATCCAGCTCTGCTGCGAGGGCATCTAGCGTCATGCCCGCTTCACCATTTTCTAATAGGAGTTGCTCCGCGATTTGAAAAATTAATACTTCTCGTGCTCTGAACTGAGCTTGACGATCCATTTTCACGTAATAACTCTCTTTCCTAGTACAACTAAACCGTTTATTTCAAATTTAAGAGATTCTCAAAATTTTGCGTTGTAATCATGCCAATCTCTTCAACCGATTTATCATATACATCACTTAGCGCTTTTGCTACAAAAGGAACATATTTCGGTTCATTGGTTTTACCACGATACGGTACTGGCGCTAAATAAGGACTATCCGTTTCGATGAGCAAGCGATCAAGCGGCACCTGTTTGGCCACATCACGCAAGTCCTGCGCATTTTTGAAAGAGACAATACCTGAGAAAGAAATATAATAACCGCAATCTAGCACAGCCTTTGCAGTTTCCCAGTCTTCTGTAAAACAATGCAGAATGCCATGTGTAGATTGCTCTGCACGAATGATATCTACAGTATCGTGCTTTGCAGCTCGCGTATGAACCACTACAGGCTTTTTAACGATTTTCGATGCTTCAATATGACGTGCAAAGCAACGTTTTTGTTCAGCAACAAAATCAGTACTGTGATAATAATCTAAGCCTGTTTCACCCAAAGCCCACACTTTGTCTGACTGAGCAAGGTTGACGAGATAATCCGTTGTAGCACGTGCCATGATGTGCTCATCTTCACAAGGATGTACACCCACCGAATAACCGACATCATCATGTCGGGTTGCAATTTCTGCCAATTTAACATGATCTTCCAGATCAACTGAAATCCCCATGAATTTAGATACACCAGCAAGTCGAGCTTGTTCAAGTGCTTGATCCAAATCCCCTTGATAAGGACTTAGATCTAACATGGTTAAATGGCAATGCGTATCAACAAACACTCTTTCTTCCTATTTTCTTTACAACTACATGGTATAGCTTGGACGATCCAAACCTTTCATACCCGCTAATAACTTTTCAGCTTCATTTTTATAATAGACGCCTTTTTCACCCGCCAACTGGATCGCAAATCCTTGTGGCTTAAAATGTGTTTGTTTATGTGAAATCCAGATCACTTTACCTGTCAACGGAATCTTTTGTGATTGCTCAGGTAGGGTTGCCAACACAAATACTTCTTGACCAATTTTCACCGCTTGTTTAGTCGGTACAAACAGACCGCCACCAACAACAAACGGCATATAGCTTGATTGTAATGTTGTTTTATCAGGAATATTAACCTGTATAATTCCGCCCATCATTTGTGGTTGCATAACATTCCCCTGTTAAAATTTAATAAATTAAAGCACCAAAAACCCTACACCATTGATAAATCTAAAAAATATCATTTCTATTGATGATTTTCACAGAATTCTCTTTGGCTACCGTTCAAATAAAGATCTAAATATGATTTATCGCTTGATTATAGAAAACATTCTAACAAACAACAAATAATGTTTTAACAAAAGCCTTATAAAACAGCCAATCGACTTTTTATCCATACAAGTCATATATTCTAAAAATAATTCTTGAAACCTATATGACAACTCAACATCAATGATCCAATAGATGGCGTTCAAGGATGTATAAAGTGCTGTTTAGAAATAAAAGGATAACTCAACTTCAGAATTTATCTGATAGAAACGCTATCCTCAGCTAAATGCTAAATTGATTGTATGAGAGTAATGCTGTTACTCGTTTTTTGATGATTGTAAAAAATTCGATGAAGTTACAGCATTTGTAGAGCCGGTTACAGATGTCGAAAATAACCTATTGTAGCCGCAAGAGAGACATTTGAATGAGATATAGCAAGGCAGGCTCACTATATCTCATGATATTGATTATTACTTTGTTGCTTTAACAATTTCAGCTTTATCAAATGAGAACCAGCATTCGCCTTGGGTCGCCCATTTTGATTCTGTTGTGCCTAATACACCAGTAACTACTATTCGATCACCGACTTTTAAATTGCTAATTTTGTCTGTATTTACTTTTAAATCATCTCGGGTTAACCCTTGCCCTTTACACTTTCCATTAGTTGGATCCTTAAAAATAATCGCAATCTGGTTTTGAGAAATAATTTCACCTGTTTTAGTAATACGTGTAATGATTCCAGGAACTTCAAGACGCTGTGAATCCCACTTTCTTTTTGCGGTAATCTCATTTTGCTGCCAATCTTTCCATATTTCAGATAAAGTTGCCTTCTTTGCTGGTCCTAAACCGCGAAAGTCACCACTCAATATATCTCCAGTTTTATTCAGTATCCCATCCGTTGCAGACATAGCCGAATCTAATGTCTGACAACCACTCAATGAAAGAAAGCTTAAAGCGACTAAAAGTGTTTTTATTTGCATATCAAAATTCCCTAAGCAAGGTAGTAAAATCTATGTGAAAAAATAACATATTTATTTATAGATGTGAATTTTTAACATCCTTGCCAAGAAAAATTTTCCCAAAAAAAGCCGCCCTTGTGGGCGGCTTGTTTGTCGATAGTCAAATTTTCTATTTCTCAGTACATTTATAATCAAAATCTAATGTGCTAATCATTCGATCTGTATCCTTTGAAATCACTGAAATATTACTGACCCCAGCCTCAATATAAAACTTACCACTGAACTGATTTGGTACTGAGCCTTGAGCATGATTAAAAGAATAGCTATAAACACATTCATATGCCTGAGAACCAATATTGGAGGCTTTAATCGCAAACGAGGAGCCATTAATATTGGATACAAATTTTGGTTCGGCCATTGCAATGCTTGGAATCACCATAAATGATAAAGCAATCGCGATAAATATTATTTTCATCTCTATAATCCTTATTTTTTAATATTATTGTGAAGTAACTCACATTTTATATACTTTTAATCAAGATTAAATAGATGCGAACAATTTATATACAAAAGAAATGATTATATATAAAACAAATACCTAGGTTAAAAAAGAACATACTTATATAAATTATAATTTAAGTATATTTTAATATTTACTTAATTAACATTCATTAATTGAATAAATAATTCATCAAGAACCAATTGAGTTTGTACGTTTTGCTCAATCATTAACTTTTTCTGCTGTAAGTTTGAATAGAATGTAAAAAGCTGCTCTAAACTATAAAATTCAGAAAGCTGCTTAAAATCCAAATCATCATTTTTTAACGATTGATTCAATTTTAAGTTCACGATATCAGCTAAAAGATATTCAAACATCGTGATAAATTCTGAAAAATTTAATTCCTTAGACCACTTATTTGAGTAATTTAGAGGCATATTCTTTTCAGCAACTAACTTCAACCAATCATTCAAGAATAACCCCCTTTTTTGTAGCCAAGCACTCTTTTCAATTTCAATCGCAGTCAAAGGCATATCATTGGCAAGGTTTAGCAATAATGATATTTGCTGAGTCGAAATCTCAGGAATTTGCTGTTGTACAAATGTTTGTGCATCTTGGATTGTCAAGCGGTCTAAAGCGAAGTGTTGTAATCGGCTTCGAATTGTTGCTGGAAGTTTTAAATAGTGGTCCGCAAGTAAAATCAATACTACCTTCTCACCAGGCTCTTCCAAAGTCTTTAGCAAGGCATTAGCAGATGCTGTGTTTAATGCTTCTGCGGGTTCAATCACGACAACGCGCCAGCCTTCCCCTGTTTGCTGCACAAACGGAAGTAGATCCCGTATTTTTTCAATTTTAATTTTGGCATTCTGTTTTTTATTATCTTCATCCGTAGTGATATGCACATAGTTTGGATGTGTATCGGACTTCAACCATTGACAGCTGGTACATTCACCACAAGCTTGCTGTGCTTGCTTATTCAAACACAATACCCAAGCAACAAAGCGTTCTGCAAACTCTTTCTTTGCACAACCTCTCTTCCCATAAAATAAAAGCCCATGCCCAAGCTCAGGAAACCGGGTGGTTAATAATTCCCATGTTTGTGCATGCCATGGATAAATCTTTGTTGACTGAGTATCGACCATCATCTTATTCAAACAAACTCACAGACATTGCATTTAATCGATCTAGATCCGCTTGCGTATCAACACCAGGTGGCAAGTTTGCTTCGGCAACAGCAATGGCTATACGATGACCATTTTCTAGTACGCGAAGTTGCTCTAAGCTTTCCAATTTTTCAAGCTGTCCCTGTTCCCAAGTAACATACTCTTGTAACAATTTGACGCGATAGGCATATAAACCTAAATGACGAAAAGCTTGATTATGTAGTTGCTGTTCAGCCTGTTTAGCTCCATCACGATCATAGGGAATGGTTGCACGACTAAAATACAATGCCTCATTACGATTACTCATCACCACTTTAACGATACTATCGCGTTGAAACTCTTCAAGCTGATGAATGGGTTCACATAAGGTAGACATCGCACACTGCGGATGATCAGTCAGGAGCTGACTCACCTGCTGTACAAGTTGTGCAGGAAGTAAAGGTTCATCTCCTTGGACATTCACGATAATATCGTCTGCTGACCAGCCTTTAATTCGAGCGACTTCACTTAGGCGGTCTGTACCCGATGGATGATTTGGGTTTGTTAAAACCACATTAACACCTTCAGCACGACAAACCTCTGCAATACGCTCATCATCCGTAGCAACACAAAGGTCATCGAAACCAGCAACTTTCTTCGCTTGATCGACCACACGTAAAATCATTGGACGACCATGAATGAGGAGTAATGGTTTTGCAGGTAAACGAGAACTCGCAAAACGAGCTGGAATGACAATATGTTTCATGGTCGCTCTCTAAGAAAATTGAATACCAAGGTGCTGCAATTGTTGTTTCAACATCTCATAACAATCAGCTGATAAAACAGCCTCAACGGGTACCACCCAAATTGGGGTAGTGAATTCAGGATGTTGCTTTAATAGGGTTTTAAACTTTACGGCATCTTTTTCCGTAGTAATAATGGCATCATGGTTTTCAAATGTTAAATCATCAATTTCATAATCATGATGGTCTGGAAATTCATGCGCCTGATATTGCTGTACACCCAAAGATGCTAATGTTTGATAAAAGCGCTGAGGGAAACCAATTCCAACAACAGCATTGAAATATTGGCTGTGATCAAACCAATTTGTATCTATATTTGCATTTAAAAGATAAGGCTGACCAACCGCTAAATGCATATTTCTTTGTGCTTGCGCAATTTTAGTATGCTCAATAACCGTACTTTCGCTTAACCGTGACTTAGGTTCGCGCAAATAACCTTCTGGTAATAGTTTCTCATTGCCTAAACCACGATTTTGATCTAACACAATCCATTCAATCTGACGCGCCAAAGCCCAATGCTGCAAACCATCATCGCTAATGATCAGATCTAGCTGTTCATTTTCCAACAACAACTCGATAGATGCTTGACGATTAGGGCCCACAGCCATTGGCACATGAGTAGATTGAACAATCAGACAAGGCTCATCACCAGCAGTATCTGGCTCAGTGATTTGAGTTACTAAAAGTGGAAATGGACCTTCACCACCATAACCTCGGCTAATTACACCCACTCGTACATTGTGTTGTTGTAAGTACTTGACTAATTGAATCAGCAGTGGCGTTTTACCACTCCCGCCTACGGTAATATTTCCAATCACCATAACAGCTACAGGCGCTTTATATACAGGTTTAATCCCATGTTGATAAAGCGCTTTATTCACACAAAAACCAAATCGGTATAACCATGACAATGGGCGCAACACCACCAACCACGAAGCTTGCTCATTCCAAGCATCCTGAAGACGCTGCGCCATCGACATGCTTAGTTTTCCTCGAAATTACGTTGATGCAATTGATAATACATACCATGTTTTGCTAAAAGTTCAGCGTGTGTGCCTTGCTCAATAATCTGCCCTTTATCCATGACTACAATCAGATCTGCATTTTCAACCGTAGACAGGCGGTGTGCAATCACGATCGTCGTGCGGTCTTGCATAGCTTTATCAAATGCTTGTTGAATAAAGTATTCTGATTCATTATCAAGCGCACTGGTTGCTTCATCTAAAATCAGGATTGGAGAGTCTTTTAAGATTGCTCTAGCAATTGCGATACGTTGACGCTGACCACCAGAGAGATTCAAACCTTGAGCACCAAGAATGGTGTCATAACCTTGTGGCAAGTTCATGATAAAGTCATGCGCATAAGCTGCTTTAGCTGCAGCAATGACTTGCTCATCACTTGAATCTTGTAATTGACCATAAGCAATGTTATCTCGCACAGAACGATTAAATAACACAACTTGCTGATTCACTGTCGCAATTTGAGAACGTAAATACGCCAGTTCAATTTCCTGAACTGGAATACCATCAAAGTAGATTTGACCTTCGCTCAACTCTTGGAAACGTGGCAGCATATTGACTAATGAAGTCTTGCCCGCACCCGAACGCCCAACCAAAGCAACGGTTTGACCCGCTTTAATGTCTAAAGAAAAATCTTTGATTGCATGCGTACCATCTTCATAGCGTAAGTTTGCATGATCGAATTGGATATTACCCTTTAACGCTGGTCTGAGTTGGCCATTATTCACTTCTTCAGGCGTATCCAACAACTCAAACACTGAATGTGCAGCGGCCAAACCACGTTGTAACTTTTCATTGATATCAGTCAAATTCTTTACAGGCTTAGAAATTAAACCAGCAGCTGTAATGAATGAAATAAACTCACCCGCAGAAGTATCACCGAAAACCTGTGGACGTAATGCAAGCCAAAGAATGATCGCCATTGCCATCGACAATAAAAGCTGAATGATCGGGCTATTAATATTTTGCACCACCACCATTTTCAAACCGCGACGTAAATTCTCTTCAGACGATTTATAAAAACGTTTCTGCTCAAATTCTTCGCCAGTAAAGCTTTTTACCACTGAGTTTGCAGTAATCGTTTCTTGTACAACATGGTTTACATCACCCATGGTATTTTGTACTTGGATAGACAATTTCCGCATTTTCTTCGATGCGATTCGAACCAATATCCCAATAAAAGGCATGAAAACCACAATACACAGGGTCAATCGCCAATTGGTATAGAGTAGATAGCTCAACAAGCCGATAACAATCAAGCCATCTTTGATCAAGGTCTGTAAAGATTCAGATGAAGCAGCTGTTAACTGTTCGACGTTGTACATTAGCTTTGCGCTGATGTGACCTGCACTGTTATCAAGATAATATTGAGCTGGCAATCTTAACAATTTTGCATAGACTTCCTGACGGATGCTAAAAACCAAACTACGTGAAATAACAGCGGAAAAATAACCACCGAGAAATAGACCGACTCCACGAAAGAACATTAGCAAAACGATCAGTGCCGGAAACCAATCTAGATTGGTACGGCTACCTTCTTGAATGGCGTCAATAATGTATTTCAGCAACTTCGCGACAGAAACTTCCGTCGCGGCGTTGATTCCAAAACCAAGCAAGACTAATAAGGCAACGCCCCAATAAGATTTTAAATACGATATTAAACGGACATAAACCTTAAAATCCTGATTCACTCAGTAAAACCTCTTGTTGGAACTTTGGTGCTGATATTAACGTTAACAAAACCGAGTTGGCCTGCCACATCCATTACACGAATTACGTCTTGATGAGCAGCTTTGGCATCAGCAGCAATAATAAACATAAAATCACGACGATCTTGAGCAACTTGCTTAATCGCTGCACTTAAGTCTGCAATATCTTTGCTTGATAACGCTTGACCATTCACAGAATAATGCCCTGTGGAGTCTACCATGATTTCAATTTTGTGATCGAATTGTTTAGGTGGGACACCCTGCGCATCTGGTAATGTCAAGTTGATACGACTTTGTTGGCTAAATGTCGTAGATAATAATAAAAACACCAAAATAAATAACATACAGTCAATCATTGGCGTCAAATTGATATGAATATCTTCAACTTGAGAGCGTTTAAACTTCATGTCTACACCTCTGCTTAACTTGCGCGACGGTGTTCTTGTGCATGAGCTGCTTTTTTATAGAAAAGCGCAGCATGAAACAAGGTAGATTGTTGCTCTAATTCAGCTATATATTCATGTACAACACGCTGGAAATAACGGTATGCAATCATTGCTGGGATGGCGATCAGCATACCGACAGCTGTTGTAATTAAAGCTTTGGAAATACCAGGCATCATCATACTGGCATTACCAGCAGAACCCACATCTATCACCAAAAACGACTCAATAATTCCAAGAACAGTACCAAGTAATCCCAGTAAAGGAGCGATTGCACTCAAAGTGCCTAAGAAATTGATATTTTTTTCGAGATGGCTGATTTCTTGAGACGCAGTTGCTTCCATCTGCGCACGAGCAAACTGCTCACCTTGGTCTTGATGATCAAAACCTGCTTTTAAAATACGACCAAGCGGACTTTCTACTGCATCATCTTTTTGTAAACGGGCAATCACTGATTCAACATCAGAACCATTAACCAGTAGCGCTTGCGGTAAAACTTGTGACCGTTTCAAACGAATGTATCGTTCAAGTGTAATAGCAACCGTAAAAATTGATGAAAGAATTAGGGGCAGCATTAACCAACCACCCGCTTTCACAAGTTCCCACATATTATTCCCCAATAATATTTAAACTATAAAAGGATGGATCAGGATTCATTGATCACTCATACAGATTTGAAAAGCAATTAACAAATCCATCCTTAATATTAGTTAGGTAAACAAATATTGAGGATTCCATCCAACTCATCCAATGAGTGGTAATGAATGACCATTTTCCCTTTACCTTTTTGATTATGGTCAATTTTCACATTTGCTCCGAAACGTTCTGATAGTTTCTGAGTCAATTGTTCAATATCTGGAGAAATCTGAGCCTTTTCCTTTTCAGGCTTTGGTTCACTCCACTCACGAACTAACTGTTCAGTTTGGCGTACAGACAAACCTTTTTCAATCACGATTTGCGCAACTGCAATTTGATCTTTTGCCTTGAGCGTCAGAATCGCACGGGCATGTCCCATGTCAATCTGACCTTGTTGTATTAAGTCTTTAATCGGATCAGCCAAGCTCAACAATCGCAACAAATTACTCACTGTTGTACGTGCCTTACCTACCGTATCTGCAATTTCTTGATGACTTAAACCAAATTCATCATGGAAACGTTGCAATGCAACAGCCTGATCAATCGGGTTCAAATCTTGACGTTGAATATTTTCAATTAATGCCAAAGCAATTGCGACTTGGTCATTTAAATCACGCACAATGGCAGGAATTTCAGTTAATCCTGCCAATTGAGCTGCACGCCAACGACGCTCACCTGCAATAATTTCGTAAGGATGCTGCTCATCATCCACAGGACGGATCACAATCGGCTGCATCACACCATGTTTTTCAATTGATGCTGCAAGCTCTTGTAAATCCTGCTCTTGGATAAAACTACGCGGCTGGTATTCACCACGTTTTAATAAGTTGACATCAATTTGCTTGAGTTGGCCATGATCCAAGGCTTGTGCTTCAAGTTGCAATTTCTCTTTTTGAATTGAACCCAATAGCGCATCTAAACCACGACCTTTAGCCAATCCGCGTTTTTTGATGCTCATACAGCACTTCCTTTTTTCACTTTACTTTTCTTCAACATTTCTGCGGCTAAGTTCAAATATGCAATCGCACCTTTGGAACTCTTTTCAAAATAGATTACAGGCAAACCATGAGCTGGTGCTTCAGCCAAACGAATATTTCGAGGAATCACCGTTTCATATAACTTTTTACCAAAATATTGCTCTAACTCAGCAGACACATCACGGGTCAACGCATTACGAGCATCATACATGGTACGTAATACCCCAACGATTTCCAAGTTTGGATTAAGGGCTTTTTGTATACGGTCAATCGTTTGTGTCAGATCAGCCAACCCTTCCAAAGCATAGTATTCACATTGCATCGGAATAATCACACCATTCACGGCAGCCAAAGCATTCACAGTGATTAGACTTAAACTTGGCGCACAATCAACAATAATATAATCAAATGCAGCATCTACTTCTTGTAAAGCATTCTTCAGAATGAACTCACGCCCTTCCTGCTCAGCAATCGCAAGCTCAACACCCGCAAGCTCTCGGTTTGCACCTAAAACTTTATAACCAACTTCTGCTTTTTGAATCGCAGTTTCAATTGGCACTTCACCCAACAACACATCTGTAACTGAATAAAGTAAATCGTTCTTTTGAATACCAGACCCCATGGTGGCATTCCCTTGCGAGTCCATATCGACCAACAAGACACGTTTTTTCAAGATCGCCAAAGAGGCAGCAAGATTGACTGCTGTCGTGGTTTTTCCCACACCACCTTTTTGGTTTGCAATCGCAATAATTTGAGCCATGACTACCCTTAATATTTTTTATTGAATACGTTGAAGTAAAAGTAAATGACGCTGTTCATCCAATCTTGGCACACGCAGTTCAATAATCTTACATGAATACTGATCTTTCATCTGCTCAACTTCATCCTCTGGGATTAAGCCTTTCATTGCAGCAATAATACTCTGTTCATGCATATAAGGTTGTGCTGCATCTACAAAATCGGTCAATGAAGCAAATGCTCGACTTGTAATGACATCGAACTGACCAAGTTCTCCAATGCTGTCTTCATTTTCAACACGTGTTTGAACTGCAATTACATTCTTCAGCTTTAGGTCAGCAATAAATTGCTTCAAGAAACGAATCTTTTTCCCATTCGAATCTAATAGTACACAAGAACGTTCTGGTTGGCATAATGCAATGATCATGCCCGGCATACCACCGCCCGTGCCCACATCTAATAAACGACCTTGGGGCAAATCATTTAAGATACTTAAACTATCTAATAAATGTTTAACCAACATTTCTTTCGGCTCGCGGATCGCCGTTAAATTATATGCTTTATTCCATAGCACTAGCGCATCTTGATATTTCAATAAGAGTGTTAGGGCTTCTTCACTTAGGTTAAGACCTAAAGCTTGGCTACCTTGCTTTAATTCTTGAAAAAAAGGATGCATAACAGTGCGACATCTCGATAAACTTGCTGTGCAGTATACCGATTTCTGATACAAGGCACAGCAGGACTTGTTGAACGATTATGCAGTTAAACATTTACAAGCATGATAAACTGCACAATCCTTTAAGTTTTTGTCTTTTCTTATGCAAATCACAGATAGACAAAGCATTTTTTATTATGCAAATGCGCCCTGCTTGATTTGTTGATCAAGCTGCTCCAAACGCTCAGGTGTACCCACATCGACCCAAATCCCTTGCAACTTTTCAGCTGAAACTTGCTGCTGCTGCATGGCTTGCTTCAACAATGGCGCTAAAGGTCGCTTGCCATTTTCCAAACCAGCGAACATCTGTGGTGCCAATACTGCAACACCACTATAAGTTAATGCTTCGCCAAGTTGATCTTGCTCAAAAGTATAAGCCAAATCATTGGACAAGATAAAATCACCTTTCAAATGCTGAGGCGGATTCTCTACCAGTACCAAATGAGCTTGCTTATCTTCCAACTGAACATTCAATAACGAAGAAAAATCCATTGTGGTCCAGACATCACCATTAACTAAGATAAAAGGCTCATCACCCAACAATGGCAAGGCATTAATAATACCACCTGCTGTTTCCAAACCTTCACCTTCGTGTGACCATAAAATAGTTACACCAAATTGAGAGCCATCACCTAAAGCAGCAGCAAGTTTTTCACCCAACCAAGCAGTATTAATCACAATCTCGGTAATGCCTATTTTTTGCAACTTCTCAATATGCCACACAATCAGTGGCTTACTACCAACTTCCAATAAAGGTTTTGGCGTATGTAAGGTTAACGGTCGCATACGATTACCAAGACCTGCAGCAAGGATCATTGCTTTCATTATGCTACAACCTCGTAATCACCATATTTTTCAATAAACTTCGGCATCACAATGTCACGAATGAACTGCATAAAGTCATTCAGCTCATCATAAGCTTGGCTTTCTTCAAGTAAATACCACATCACACGCGGTAAGTCTTTTAAATAGCCTGATTTGCCATCACGTTCAAATAAGCGCACAAAGATACCCAAGATTTTCAGGTGACGTTGGATCGCCATCAGATCTGCATCTCGTTTGAACTGCTCAAAACTGCGGTTTTGTTTCGCTGCTGCTGGCAATAAGTTATAGAACACTTCAAACCATGCGTAGACGCGCTCAGCATTCCACTGCACATAGGCATCACGCGTAATCGAGATAAGATCGTAAGTATCAGCACCGATCACAGCATCTTGGAAGTCAATTACACCAAGCTCTTGTTCATCTTCGATTTTCATTAAATTACGACTATGGAAGTCACGATGTACAATCACTTGCGGTTGATTAGTCGCCTCAATCGCAAGAAAATCAAATGCCTGCTCAATCGTTTCCAACTGCTGCTCTGTCGGCTGAATCTTTAATGATGGCAACATCCATTCTGTCAATAGACGCATTTCAGACATCAACTTCTCATAGGAATACACTGGTAATTGTGCATCACCATTGATCTGCTGCAATTCAATCAACTGCTTAAAACTTTGTGCATAATATTGATCAACCGTTTGATCATTAAGTAACGTTGACAAAACAACATCACCAAAATCTTCTAACAGCAGTAATCCCAAAGTTAAATCTTTAGCAACGATATGTGGTACGCGCACACCATGTTTATCAAAAAACTCATCGATGCTAACAAATGGAATACAATCTTCTTTTTCAGGGGGTGCATCCATGAGCATATATGTTTTGTTTTGTAACTTAATTCGCGCGTAGCGACGAAAGCTTGCATCTCCTGCCAAAAAGTTGATCTCAAATTGATCAGATTGGAGGGTGGCTTGAAGCCAAGTTTGTATCAATTGTTCACGTTGTGTATTCATTTGCAATAAAATCTAAAACTAGCTGAGATTTTGAAAGCTTAAGTGTAGCCACTTATCAACTTTTTCTCTATGATGCGACAATAATTAATTGTGAATTAGCGTATTGGTTAATGAGACAATGAAACATCAGTTTAAATTTAATCCTTTAGCAACAGCTATTTTGACACTCTTGTGTGGCGGCTCGATCCAATCCGGTTTCGCAGCACCAGCTGATGCTGTCTCTACGCTTGACAACAAACAGCTCAAAGCTGCGATTCGGCAGAATCAAGAACAGCAAAATCAAGAAAGTTATCCTGGGGAAAGTTTCTTCCAGCAATATTATGTAGACAAATCTGCACCTGAAGCTCAGTTGCGTGATAATCGTTATTTTAGCTCTTCATTTTGCCAAGGAACTTGGGTCACCCCGATTAATCCTGAAGCAAAAGCGGGTGATGCAAGCACAACCACTTCAGTACTCACTGCAGATTACGGGCATTACAACCCAACAGGTGATTCTGTTCTGCAAGGCAATGTTGTGATTGACCAAGAAGGTCGTACTATCCGTGCAGACCAAGTCACAATCGACTCTACACAAACTTATGCCAATGCAGAAGGTCGCGTGCAACTTGCACAGTCAGGTCTGCTTTCTCAAAGTGATGCAATTAACTATAACTTAAAGACACAAACAGGTGATTTAAACAATAGTTTCTATATCTCAGAACAGCAGCATGCACATGGTCATGCCAACCAGATTAAACGTGCAAATGAAAATTTAGTTATTTTTAAAGATGCAAGCTACACGGCCTGCCCACCTGAACAAAAACCAGCATGGAAAATTCAGGCCAAAGAAATTGAATTAAACCAAGATACAGGTCGTGGCGTAACTCGCAACACAAAACTCTATATCAAAGATGTGCCTGTACTGGCTGTACCTTACTTCAATTTCCCGATTGATGACCGACGTACCACAGGTCTACTCAGTCCCAATTTTGGTTATAGCAATGATGGTGGTGCGCAATTAGTCACCCCTATCTATCTCAACCTTGCACCCAATTACGACCTCACACTTACACCAAGCTATATGAGTAAACGTGGTCCAAAGTTAGATGCAGACTTTCGCTATATGACTGAAAACTTTGGTGCAGGTCGTATCTGGGGTGGCTATATAGCAAGTGACAATCAATATGGCGATGAAGCACGTGATGATCTTCATTTTATTCACAATTGGCGAATCAACAATCAATGGTCAACCAATTTAGAATATAACTACGCTTCTGATAAAGATTACTTTGCAGACTTTAACAACAATCCAAACACAAGAACGGATTTAAATTTACGTCGTGCTTGGGAACTTAACTATCAAAATGGAATTCCAGGTCTAAGAGCCCAGTTAAAAGTTGAAGACTTCCAAACATTAGACAAAACCATTCCTGATGCTAATAAGCCATATGCACGCCTTCCACAGTTTTTATTAAACTACGTTACTGGCGACCCACAAGGTCTACAATATGAGTTTAATAATGATACAGCTTATTTTAAAAAATCAATCAACGACCAATCTGCTCTCGAATCGAGTGGTACACGTGTCTATAACCAATTTGCAGTGCGCTATAACTACTTAACGCCTTCTTGGTTTTACGCAATTCCAGAAGTTTCCGTTCGCAGTATTAATACTTTTTACGACCAAGATACAAGAGCAAATCTTGGATCCGACAACCAAGAAAAATCCGTCGTTGTCCCTCAGTTCACACTTGCTACTGGTGTAACTTTCGAGAAAGACGGCAAATACTTACAAAGTATTTCCCCTCGTGCTTTCTATGCATACTCGCCATACAGAAATCAAGATGATCATCCAAACTTTGATTCGACTACAGCATCAGTCAACTATGACCAACTGTTCAACCCATATCGTTTTTATGGACATGACCGTTTAGATGACAACAATTTCTTATCACTTGGCGTCACTTATAGCCTACTTGATACAGAAGGTTTAGAACGAATTAAAGCAAGTGTTGGACAAAGTTACTATTTTAGTGATCGTCGAGTAAGTTTAACTGGAAAGCTTGATGACTTTGATACGCAACGTCGTACAGGTCCAATTGTTAGCCTATCAAGCCAACTGAATCAAAACTTTACCATTTCCTCGAATGCTGCTTGGATGTCTGATGGTGACAATGCGCAACGAGATTTCCAAGCCTACTATACAGGCGATAAAGGCAATCTTTATAACCTAGGTTACTTTTACAGAAAGAAAATTACTGACCGTCAAGACTCTTATGATCAAGTTGTTGCATCCTTTATACAACCTGTAAAAGACAATTGGCGTATTATGGGTCATGCTCAATACGATATAGACAACAACGTGATGCGTGAATATTTACTTGGTGTAAATTATGAGTCTTGTTGTTGGGCTGTTTCGGTATATGGTCGCTCTTACTATAACGATCTGGATGATCCAAACGCTCCAGACGTTCGCAAAAAGAATGCGGTTATGGCTGAATTCACCCTAAAAGGCCTTGGTGCTTTAAACAACAAGCTTGCCTCTCTCCTAGAAAACAGAGTTTTAGGTTTCAACAAAATTAATCAATCTTGGACACAACGTTAATGAAGATAAAACCTTTTCAACATATCTTTAAAGCGACTGTTCTCGCTGCCCTAATTTCTTCATCAATGCAAAGCTTTGCACAACCTACGGATGAGGTTGTTGCAATTGTAGATAGTAGTGTCATTCTTAAAAGTGATTTAGAACAAGGGATTGCTGAAACAGAACACCAGTTAAAAGCACAAAATAAAACTGTTCCACCTCAACAGTATTTACAAATGCAAGTACTTGATCAACTCATCATTCGTCAAGCGCAATTAGAACAAGTAAAGCGTTATGGCATTAAACCTGATGAAAAGAGCTTAAATGCTGCTGTATTAAAAGTTGCAAACCAATCAGGTGCAAATACACTTGAGGCATTTCAACAAAAACTGGATGCAATTGCACCAGGCACTTATGAAAATTTGCGTAACCGTGTTGCAGAAGATTTAGCAATTGGTCGTTTGCGTCAACAACAAGTTATGTCACGTATTAAAATCAGCGACCATGATGTTGAAAACTTTTTAAACTCCCCTGAAGGTCAAGCTGCATTAGGCACTCAAGTTCATGTCATTCACATGCGTATTTCAGGTGAAAATAGCAACGAAGTACAGCAAGTCGCTCAGCAGGTAAAACAATCTCTCACAACAAGTGACGATACAAAATCGATTAGCTCTAAGCTATCAACAGCTTCAGTGAAAGTCGACGGTGCAGACATGGGTTTCCGCTCACTCTCAGAGATTCCTACAGAACTTTCAGCACGTATTGCCCCACTTCAAGTTGGACAAACAACTGAGCTGATCAATGTACGAGACGGAATACACGTATTAAAGTTGTTAGAACGCAAACAGAATGATCAAAAAGCACTAGTCCCTCAATACAAGACACGCCATATTCTGATTCAACCTTCAGAAGTAGTAAGCCTAGATCGTGCCAAACAAATGATTGATAGTCTCTATAATCGTGCTAAAGCTGGTGATGACTTCGCAACCCTTGCAGCAACCTATTCAAATGATACAGGCTCTGCACGTGATGGCGGTAGCTTAGGTTGGGTAAGCCCAGGCGTAATGGTACCTGAATTTGAAAAGGTCATGAAAGAAACCCCTGTTGGGCAAATCAGTAAGCCATTCCAAAGTCAATTCGGTTGGCATATTTTACAAGTCACGGATACACGTGAGCAGGATATGACCAAAGAAGTTCAGGAACGTATGGCACGCCAAATCTTAGGTGAGCGTCAGTTTGATACCGAAGTTGATAGCTGGATGCGTGAGCTTCGCGCGAATGCCTATGTCGAAATCAAAGATGCCAACTTAGATTCTAAAGCACAACAGAAATAAACCAGCTTAATAAAAATGCCAGCAATCCGCTGGCATTTTTATTTTCAAAATTTATCATTAAAAAAAAATAGTGGCAGTTGCCACTATTTTTTCATATTACAAATTAATTATTTGTAACGATCAACCATTTTCTCTAAAGAAATTGGACGAATCTTATCTGCATTACCTGATGTACCAAAAGAATTATAACGATCTACACAGATTTGCTTCATTGCTTCAACAGTTTCACCAAAGAATTTACGCGGGTCAAATTCACTTGGTTTCTCCGACATCATACGACGCATTGCGCCCGTCGAAGCCAAACGTAAATCGGTATCAATATTGATCTTACGCACACCATGTTTGATCGCTTCTACCAGCTGATCTACAGGCACGCCATAAGTTTCTTTAATATCACCACCGTATTGGTTAATGATCGCTAACCACTCTTGTGGAACAGAGCTTGAGCCATGCATCACAAGATGTGTGTTTGGCAATGCAGCGTGGATTTCTTTAATACGGTCAATTGCCAAGATGTCGCCCGTAGGTGGACGAGTAAACTTGTATGCACCGTGTGAGGTACCGACAGCAATCGCTAGGGCATCAACATTAGTATCCGCAACAAATTGAGTCGCTTCTTCAACAGAAGTTAAGAGTTGAGAGTGGTCAAGTACACCTTCTGCACCGACACCATCTTCTTCACCAGCCATACCAGTTTCAAGGCTACCTAAGCAACCAATCTCACCTTCAACTGAAACACCACATGCATGCGCCATAGCGACAACACGACGAGTTACGTCAACATTATAGTCATATGAAGTTGGTGTTTTACCATCCGCACCTAACGAACCATCCATCATCACTGAGCTGAAGCCCAACTGAATCGAACGTTGGCAAACATCAGGGCTAGTACCATGATCTTGATGCATTACCACTGGAATATGTGGCCACTCTTCAATCGCAGCTAAAATAAGATGACGTAAGAATGGTGCACCCGCATATTTACGCGCACCAGCCGAAGCTTGCACGATAACAGGTGAATTCGTTGCATCCGCAGCGAGCATGATTGCGCGCATTTGTTCTAAGTTGTTTACGTTAAACGCTGGTACGCCGTAGTTATGTTCTGCAGCGTGATCCAAGAGCTGGCGCATTGAAATTAGAGCCATAATATCCTCCCAGGTAATGCGGCATATTCTACATGCTGATCTATTTCAATTCAGCAACTAATCACAGTAATTATAAAAAAATCTTTAATCTTTTGTGCAATTTGAGTTGTAATTCTTATTAAATAATCAAAAAGGCCAAATCACAAAGTAATTTGACCTTTTCCAAAACACATATCTAGATCGCAAATGAACTAAATAAAACGAATTAGGGCTTAACAGTAACCCTCTAAACGCGTTAATGGTAATTTTTTACCAATCGCTTTTTCAATTTCAGGTAAATAGAATGCATCATCTTCCGACAAGAAACTGATACTCACACCTTGCGCACCAGCACGCCCAGTACGACCAATACGATGCACATAATCATCAGACTGTTCAGGCAAGGTAAAGTTAATCACATGTGAAACACCATCCACATGAATACCGCGCCCTGCCACATCGGTTGCGATCATTATATTATTCTTGCCTTGCTTAAACTGCTCAAGCATTTTCAAACGCTTGTCTTGAGCAATTTCCCCCGATAGCATCCCAACCTTATAGCCATCACGCTTTAAGTGATCATACAAACGACGCACCTGATCTCGACGATTTGCAAAGATCATTACTTTATCAATTGGCTCTTCACGCAAAATATCTTGCAATAACTTATATTTGTCTTGTTTAGCAACCACATAAACACGTTGCTCAACGTCATTATTGGTTTTTTGCTCAGGCTCAATCTCTACCGTTACAGGCTCAAATAGCCACTGACGTGCAAGATTTAAAACATCATAGCTAAATGTTGCAGAGAACATTAAAGTTTGGCGCTGTTCTTTAAATGGTGAAAAGCGAACAATTCTTTTGACCGATGGAATAAAGCCCATATCTAACAATCGATCTGCTTCATCAATCACCAAAAATTCGATTTTATCCAACCAAACTTCTTTTTGCTCCACAAAATCGATCAAACGACCTGGTGTTGCAACAATGATATCAACGAAGTTGCGATCCAACATTTTCTTCTGCTTGTCAAAATCTACACCACCCAATAAGGTTACTAAGTGAAGGTTTGAAAACTTGGTTAATGCTTGTGCATCACTTTCAATCTGTAATGCCAACTCGCGTGTCGGTGCCAAAATTAACGCACGTGGCTCACCACGAAAGCGTTGCTCCTGAACTGGATTATTAAGTAGATCATTGATCACACTAACCAAAAAGGCAGCTGTCTTTCCTGTGCCTGTTTGTGCTCGACCAATAGCATCATGCCCTGCTAATGTATATTTTAAAACCTTTTGCTGAATCGGGGTCATTTGTGAAAAACCCAAAGCATCAATCGCTTTCTTCAACTGCGGATGTAAATTTAAGGTTTCAAAACCAGATGTCATATATGCTCTCGAACCATCAACGACCAAAATAAAGTCGTTATTATAAACCATAAAAAACAAAAACGCCCCAATAACATTGGGGCGTTTTTTTATTGCATTAAGGCAACAAATTAGTCTAAAGGCTGAACGTTTTCAGCTTGGAAACCTTTTTGTCCTTGAACAACACTGAATTCTACGCGTTGGCCGTCACGTAAAGAACGGTGGCCATCACCCATAATTGCGCGGAAATGAACAAATACGTCATCACCACCATTACGCTGAATAAAACCAAAGCCTTTAGTGTCGTTAAACCACTTTACTACGCCTTGTTCACGAGCTGTCATAAGTCAATCCTCAGATATTGAAAGATAAGGACCTTCCGGTGTTGCAAACAGCAGAGCCAACAAGGTTTTAAAATATTTATAATTTTAAAGCTTGTAATCATTCTGTAAAACTATCAACAATTTCCGGTTACATCCATTTGTTATAGAGTTTAAAACAATTGATTTGTATTAAACAACTTTCTAAAACGCATCGAGCTTATCATGGGTTTATAACAATTAATAGAAGTTTTTTTAGTTATTATCGATATTTCTATCTGTTTTTTTCAATAATTTAGCTGATTTTTTAATGAAATTTTTCTCTCAAAAATTACGAGAAAATTTGTTAAGATAGGTTTGAATAAAATGATTTAAATGTATATGACCGATACACTACATCCTCCCATTATTATTGATGCATTAGGACAACCCTGCCCAATGCCATTGCTTATGTTGAAGCGCGCTTTAAAAAAAGTGGATGGCGCACAACAATATTTATTGAAATCCTCTGATCCACATAGCGAAATTGATGTAACACGATATTGCAAAATTCAGCAACTTCAATGCCTGACACAAAAAATTTCAGACAATGAATTTCACTATTTAATTGAATCTATGTAATTCTTTGCTAAACTCTTGCTAAAGATAAATATAGTTAACTTTACATTTCTATACTCAAATTTCCTTAGTGATGAAGAACATTCGCATTAAGATGAAATTGTTGACTTAAATACCATCCTATAAGGAGACTCCATGACTACTGACAGCAGCAATCAATTGATGCCCCTGTCATTGTCTGCACCAGGCGTAAACCTTGGTGCATATATCAGTACTGTCAATCAAATTCCAATTTTAACGGCCGAGCAAGAAAAAGAACTTGCTGAGCGTTATTATTATGACCAAGACCTCGATGCTGCCAAGTTATTGGTAATGTCACACCTCCGCTTTGTTGTACATATTGCACGTAGTTATGCAGGTTACGGATTGCCACAAGGTGATCTCATTCAAGAAGGTAACCTCGGATTAATGAAAGCGGTTAAACGTTTTGATCCGAATATGGGTGTTCGCTTAGTTTCTTTTGCTGTGCACTGGATTAAAGCTGAAATTCATGAATATGTGATTCGTAACTGGCGTATTGTTAAGATTGCGACCACCAAAGCTCAACGCAAATTGTTCTTTAATTTACGTAGTCTTAAAAAATCAAGCAAACGACTCACTTTAGAAGAAGCGAAATCAATTGCCAACGATTTGAACGTAACCCCTGAACAAGTGTTAGAGATGGAAGGCCGTCTCACTGCTTATGATGCTGCTTTTGAAGCACAAGGTGATGATGATGACGATACACCTCATACTGCACCTGCGCTTTATTTAGAAGATAATCGTTATGATCCAGCACGATTAGTTGAAGAAGAAGATTACGAACAGCAAAGTACCACAGCCTTACATGATGCAATGGACCAGCTTGATGATCGTTCACGTAATATTTTACAGCGTCGTTGGTTAGATGATGATAAGTCAACTTTGCATGAGTTGGCTGCTGAATATAATGTTTCTGCTGAGCGTATTCGTCAGTTAGAAAAGAATGCCATGGAAAAAATCAAAACTGCCATGTCTGCAAGCTAAAATCGAATCAAACACAAGGGCTTTAATGCCCTTTTGTTTTATCTGGCTTTGTTTAAGCACCCGAATATGTTAACTTTGTTTATCAAATTTCCAGTTCCATTGTCATTATGTGGATAGCAATCTCTGCGCTTAATCTTGCGCTTGCAGTCATGCTGGGTGCTTTCGGTGCTCATGGACTCAAATCTTTTGCAACACCAGAGCAACTCGCTTGGTGGGGTACAGCAACTCAATACTTTTTCTATCACGGTCTTGGCTTACTAATTTTAGGTGTACTAGATAAAACCGCACCAACTATTCCAATAAAAATTCCTTTTATTTTGATGCAAATTGGTATCATCTTCTTCTGCGGTTCGTTGTACATTATGGCGCTTGGTTTACCTCGAATCTTAGGTGCGATCACTCCAATTGGTGGTGCATTTATGATTGCAGGTTGGGTGCTACTCGCATGGCAAGCAATCAAGCATGCGAAATAAGGATTGATCATGCACATCTATTTAAATGGTGAGTCAACAGACACGCCTTGCGAAAACCTACAGCAATTGATTCAAAGTTTAGAACTTGAAGGCAAACGCTTCGCTGTAGAGAAGAATCAACAGATTATTCCGAAAAGTAGACTTGAGCAAACGACAATTGCTCCTGAAGATCGTATTGAAATTATTCAAGCTGTTGGTGGCGGCTAATCGGCTAAAAATGGAGTAAGCCCATGCAAGATTCCCCTTTAATTATTGGTTCACGTACTTTTAACTCTCGCTTATTGGTCGGAACTGGTAAATATAAAGATCTCAATGAAACTGATTTAGCCATTCAAGCCAGTGGTGCTGAGATTGTCACTGTCGCAATCCGTCGTGTAAACATTGGTCAACATGCCGATCAACCGAATTTACTTTCAGTGATTCCACCAGACAAATATACGATTCTGCCTAATACAGCAGGTTGTTTTGATGCTGATAGCGCAATTCGTACCTGTATGCTGGCACGTGAACTTCTTGATGGTCACAATCTGGTGAAGTTAGAAGTACTTGGTGATGAAAAAACCTTATATCCAAATGTGACCGCAACACTAAAAGCAGCGCAAACCTTGATTGATGATGGTTTTGAAATCATGGTCTATACCTCGGATGACCCAATTGTTGCCCAAGAACTTGAAAGTATGGGCTGTGTTGCGATCATGCCTTTGGGAAGTTTGATTGGTTCTGGTCTTGGTATTTTGAATCCACATACCATTTCCATCATCAAAGAAAATGCCAAAGTCCCTGTTTTAGTAGATGCAGGTGTCGGTACAGCTAGTGATGCGGCAATTGCAATGGAATTAGGCTGTGATGGCGTTCTTATGAACACGGCGATTGCCGCTGCTCAAAATCCTATTTTGATGGCTTCTGCGATGAAGAAAGCGGTTGAAGCAGGTCGTGAAGCATTCTTAGCAGGTCGTATGCCGCGTAAGCGTATGGCGAATGCGAGCTCGCCTGAGACGGGATATTTCTTTAAATAAAGTATAAGTGGTGAAGGGATTACTCTGTTCCTTCACCCTCTAGATTGACGTATATACACTATGGAAAATAAAATTAAAAAAATCTACCTAGTTAAAGTTTCGTCCAATTTACACGAAGCCCCTGTTAACACAAAATACTTTATACTTGAGGGAAATCAAATATATGCTACAAAAAAACAAGAAATTTTAAATTCTTCACAAAACATTATTGGATATATCTTTTTCTTCTTTTCATGGAAATTAAAAACTGATTCGTGTGCGATATTCCCACACAATGAATCCCTCTATCTATTTCATAATGATACCTTCATCGAAATCGAAAAAAATTCTGTACAAATTAAAAAAATTTTATTTTGGAGAATTATTACTATTAAAAAGGGAAGCAACCTCCCTATTTTTATTAAACTATTTACACCACCCTATAGATGGTTATCTAATGATGGCATGTTCCCAGAAACAGTAGAACCATTAATAGATTTTTTAATTGATGTTAATGATAACTACGACTGGAAACTATCTAACATAAAAAAACTATATCAATATATTTCAAAAACATAAGCTCATTAGATTTTTTAGATTATCTTTCGCCCTTTGCTCAAAATTTTTTTGAAAATATTTCGTTTGATATAACGGTTCAGTCTGATAAAAATGTGCTAAAACTTGTTTTCTTTTAATCGAATAAACATCTGGATCTACCCAAGCATACTCCTGTTGAATCTGCTGTTCATATTCCTCGAATCGCTCTGGTGAGGCAGCTAGAATCGCCAAATCAATATCCAGTAAAAACTGCAAATCTAGTTCATCTGTTACTTCATGCTTTTGCGTCGCAATAATCCATTGTTTAATCTTTTCAACGATATCAATTGATAAATCTTGAGCCAAATACTGCTCGAATAACTCGGCACTTTTTAGCTCATTATCTTTTGCTTGTGGATCATAAACCGCATCATGAAACCAGAGCGCCAATGCAACAGCATGTGCATCATTTAAATCAGCTCGAATCGAGTCAACTAGAACCAAACATTCATACAAATGTTGCAGCGTATGATAAGCCCGCTGCTTTTCACTATAGGCAGCAATCAACTTATTAAAAACTTTCTGCGGCTCAGAAAAGTGATAATGCTGATGCAGCTCAAACCATGATTTTTCTAATAAGCTCAAATACTGCTGCATTACTCACCCTTATTGGATTTCTTTATTCAGCCATTTTGCCAAGGATTCTGCATCTTTCCGCTCTAAAAAAAGCTGGTACAAAGTACAGGAACCAAACTCATGTTTTAGTTCCTGTTGGCGCATAGGATGATTACCAAATCTGAATCGTCGAGTACCATCGCGATCTAAAGGCAATGCATATACCCCATAGCTACGAGGTTCTGTCAGGTGCCCTTTGACACAAACTTGATCAGACGATATCGCGTGTTTTAATAAATATTCTTTGGTTAACATCCCACCCTGCCTAAGGCAAACTAAGCTGCGTGTTGCTCATCTCGCTTAAAGACCAATTCTTTATTCGATGAACTTTCAGCATCAAAGTAATACCCTTCACTATCAAATGCTTTTAATTGTTCTACTTGGCTTAATTTATTTTCAATCAAGTATCTTGCCATCAGACCACGCGCTTTTTTCGCATAGAAACTAATAACTTTATATTTTCCGTTCTTCTGATCCAAGAATACAGGCTTAACAATTTCTGCCTGAATTTTCTTTTCATTCACAGATTTATAATATTCGTCAGAGGCTAAATTTACCAATACTTTTGCATCAATTTCAGCTAAATCTTGGTTAATTTGATCCGTAATAATACTGCCCCAAAATTCATATAGATTATGACCACGCGTATTCTTTAGTTTAGTACCCATTTCCAAACGGTATGGCATCATCAAATCCAATGGACGTAATAAACCATAAAGACCAGACAGCATACGTAAATGCTGTTGGGCAAAATCAATATCTTGGTCTTTTAAGTGATATGCATCTAAACCTGTGTACACATCACCTTTAAATGCAAATAAAGCCTGACGTGCATTGGAAAAATCAAAATCTGCATTCCAGTCACGAAAGCGCTCTACATTTAAGTTAGCTATTTTCTCACTCACCGTCATCAATGATGCAATTTCAGTTGCCGACAATTTGCGACAAACATCAATCAACTGTTGAGATTGCGCCAACAAACGTGGTTGAGTATGTGTATCTGTAGGAAGTGCTGTGGTGTAATCAAGTGTTTTAGCAGGAGAAATTAAAGCAAGCATAATCAATCAAAATAAATTTATCTTGGTGAAACTATAACAGTTGATAATTTTTAATGCCAATTCGTGTTCTCGTTCAGTTTTATCGGTAAAATAGTGGATTCTTCCATTATCCATTGCGTATCTTATGTCTGAGCAATTATTCATCCAAGGTCCTGTTGGTCAAATCGAAATGTTTGTTGATCAGCCCCAAGGTGAAATCACAGGTTTTGCTGTTGTCTGCCATCCACATCCTCTACAAGGTGGTACACCGCATCATAAAGTCCCTGTACTACTAGCTCAGATTTTTAATGAAATGGGGTGTATCGTCTACCGTCCTAGCTTCCGTGGTTTAGCCGGTAGTGAAGGTACACACGACCAAGGACACGGCGAAACCGATGATATTATGGCTGTGATTGAATACGCACGTGAGAAGCACGCAGGTTTAACCTTCTATGCGGGTGGTTTCAGTTTTGGTTCTCATGTGCTCGCAAAATGCCAAGCACAACTCAGCAATGAGTTCCGTCCAAAACAATTGGTGTTATGCGGCTTGCCAACAGGTTCGGTGGTGGATTTACGCCACTACACAACTCCTGCAATTGACGGTGATATCTTATTTGTTCATGGTGAACAAGATGATATTACTCTTCTTTCAGATATGATTGCGTGGGCAAAACCACAAAAGCATCCGATTACAATTTTGCCAGGCGCCAATCATTTCTTTACCGGCTATCTAAAACAATTACGCCAAGTGATTGCTCGCTTTTTAAAACTGTAGACTTAACAACAAATTACTAAGAAAAATATACGTGTTTTGAATCCAATGTCTGTTATATCACTATAGATGTACAGACATTAGGTTCTTTAATAATGAAATTAAATAAAAAACAGGGACTTTTTTTAAAGCAAACCATTGAACATTGGCAACAACACGGCACGATTACACCTGATGTCGCCAATCAGTTAAAGCAGAGTTTTTCGATACGACCTTTCGACTGGGAACGACTGGCAAAATATTCATTTTGGATTTCGATGATTTGTGCCGTGATTGCCGTTGCCGCAATTACAGCCGATAAATTCTTAATGGAACTGATTGAAAAAATCTTTATCGATTCAAAAATCATCCCTTGTCTCATTTTCGCTGCGGTTGCTGCAACCTTTTATGGTTTTGCATATCGTCGACGCAGAACCAAACCATTGCATCAATTTAGCAATGAAGCCATTATTTTCGCAGGCGTGCTTTCTACCGCAGCGTCTGTCGCCTATTTCGGGCAAGCGATTGATACTGGCAGTGGGCATTTCTCTTTGTTATTCCTACTCTCCACCATTATTTATGCCGCACTTGCCTTCTGGTTTCCTTCTAAACTGATTTGGGTATTTTCCTTGCTTTCGCTCGGTTCATGGTTTGGGACAGAAACAGGCTATATGTCAGGTTGGGGTGCCTATTATCTTGGGATGAACTTCCCTTTACGCTTTGTCTTGTTTGGTGGCGTATTGATTGGCTTAAGCCTACTCTTTAAACGCTATGCGCATTTTAGAGATTTTGCACACTCAACCTATGTCATGGGCCTGTTATATCTATTTATTGCCTTATGGATTCTCTCGATCTTTGGCAATTATGGTGACTTAGGGAGTTGGTATAGCGTCAAGCAATATGAACTGTTGCATTGGGGCGTGCTATTCGCATTTATTGCCATCATCGCGATTGTCTATGGCTTAAAACACGATGATGCCACCTCACGCGGTTTTGGTATCACCTTCTTATTTATTAACCTCTACACCAAGTATTTTGAGTTCTTTTGGAATGGCATGCACAAAGCCATTTTCTTTATCTTGCTCGCTGCGTCTTTCTGGTGGATTGGCCGACATGCCGAAAAACTTTGGAACTTAGAGTTTCTACCCAGCCAATCACAAATAAAGAAAGATCATCCAGCTGAATGATTACCAAAGTCACTCCAACTCAAGCCAAACCGAGCCAAATACTTTTTGACTCGGTCGCTGTCATTGGTGGTGTTGCGTTGCTGGCGTGAAGCAGCAAATAGTTGGCGTCCAGCATCCGCCATTGACTTGGCATTTTCACAGACTTGAAGTACACCACGCAGTTGAATCTGATCAAACTCATCGATCTCACCCAGCTGAGTTTGATCTAAATATTTGAGTAAAATATCTGCATCTTTAAATTGGTCTTGTGTGGTTTGAATCGACCACAGTTGCTTTAAACGCTGAATCTCCTTTTCCACCGTTTCTGAACGGATCAACTCACCACTGGATAATGTCGCCAACCGAGTCACACTGGCGGTTAAATCACGAAAATTCCCTTGCCATGATGCTTCCTTCGACTTGGCAAATTTCAAATACACATCAAGTGCATCACGTTGAAAACGTAATTGTCGCTGGTGATTTGCCGAAAAGCGTTGCAACTCGAACTCAATATTAGGGGCAATATCTTCAATTCGATCTTTAAGATTGGGTAAAAAGAAAGTCCATGTATTCAGTCGTGCCCACAAATCCTCACGGAAACGACCTGCTTGCACTTCTGCTCTTAGATCTCTATTGGTTCCCGTAATCAGCTGAAAATCCGCCTGAACCTCTTTATCACTTCCGACTGGAAAAAAGGATTTATCTTCAAGTGCCTTAAGCAACATCGCTTGCTCATCTAACCCAAGCTCACCAATTTCATCCAGAAATAAAATACCTTGATCAGCACTTTTTAATAAGCCTGTTCTTGAAGCCGCTGCCCCTGTAAAAGCCCCCTTGATATGCCCAAACAAACTCGACATGGCACTATCACCACGAAGCGTCGCACAGTTCACATCAATAAAACGCCCACTTAAATGAAATTTGTCTTTCTTTAATTGAAAAATTTGTTTGGCTAAATGTGATTTACCAACACCAGTTGCCCCCATAATCAAAATCGGTGCACTCGAACGTGTCGCCACCAACTCAACTTCGGTAATCAATTGATTAAATTCATGGTTATAGGTTGAAATATTGGCTTTAAGTTGTTGCCAGTTTTGTTGTTGCTCATCTTCAAAACGTTGCTTTAAAACATCATAGCGAGATAAATCTAAATCAATGATACGATATTCACCTTCTGGTGTTTTCTGTTGATTTGGCGCACTTTGAATCAATTTGGCAGGTAAATAATTGGTATCGACCAGTAGATACCAACAGATTTGAGCAACGTGTGTGCCTGTAGTGATATGCAAAAGATAGTTATTTTTTTCAGTATCAAAGGGATAACTTTTCACAAAGTCATATAGCGCACCATAGACCTCAGCAAAATCCCAAGGATCACGAATACTCACTCGTTGACCTGATACTGTGGTTGATGGCGACACATCCTGAGCATCTTCAGCAATAAATTTGACTAGATTATGATGCTGTCGATCATGCAATAGTACCAGTTCATCTACAATCAGATCTTCATGCATCAAAAGACTGAGGGTTGGACGCCAACGTTGCCAACGATCAGGACGCTTCCCTTGATCTAAAGTAGAACCCACAAAACCAATGACAACAGTTTTTTTTGCATTCGCCATAATTTCTATAATATTTTATATATATCTATCATATACAATACGCAATTCAATGAAAAATTCCAACAATATGCTTCATTTTACTTTTTTAGGCACATCTTCTGGTGTACCCACACTCACACGCAACGTTTCAGCTTTAGCGATCCGTAATAGCAAGAATAAAGATTGGATTTTAGTTGATGCAGGAGAAGGTACACAGCATCGCATTCAACAAGCTAAACTCTCATTACAAAGCCTAGTTGCCATCTGCATCACCCATGTACATGGTGATCATTGTTATGGATTGGTCGGCTTATTGGCGAGTGCAGGTATGAATGCCCGTACTGCACCTTTAACCATTATTGCTCCAAAAGAAATTCAACAATGGATTAAAGCCACAGCTCAACTGACCGATCTGCATTTGCCCTATCCGCTCAACTTTATCGATGTGAATGAAGCTACTCAAATACTACAAATAACAGATGAACTTTCGATTCAAGCCCACCCACTCAGTCATCGTGTACCGAGTTTCGCATTTAGTATTATGGCGCAATACACCCAAAAGAAATTAGATACCCAGGCTTTAATTCAGCTCGGCGTAGCAAAAGGTAAAGTTTGGGGCGATTTACAGCAAGGCTTAGACGTCCAGTTTAATGAACAAACCTTAAAAGCGGTTGATTTTATTCAAATCCAAACACAACGTGCACATACGATTGTCGGTGGAGATAATGATCGTCCCGAGTTGTTGGCACAAACTTGTCAGGATGCCCAACTTTTGATTCATGAAAGTATCTACACCCAAGCCATTTTAGATAAAGTAGGTTCAGGCCCTATGCATAGTTCAGCAAAGATGGTTGCAGAATTTGCTCAACAACAAGGTCTAAGCAACCTGATCTTGACGCACTTTAGCCCACGCCATCAAGATAATGCTGGACAACAAGCCATCGCTGAAGAAGTCCAACAGTTCTATCAAGGCAACTTCTACTTGGCTCATGATTTTGATCAATTTAGCTTAGATGAGGCAGGTCGACTTTCAAAAATCGATAAATCCTGATAGATCCCCTGATATATGATCTATTAACCCCCAATATATCTAATCTATCATTTTAGATACTTAAATATCCTTTAAGATATATAAATATCGACAAAATCACCTACGCACATGTTTATGAAAAATATTTAAAAATTTATTTTTAATAATTATCAATATCTTAAAATTATTTATAGTTAGTTTTTAAAAAGTTGGCACAGTCACTGCAATAGTATAAGCACACAATATCATTGGGATCTTGTGAATATCACCTGCCTGCAAACGCTTGGCAGGCAGGCTTTGAAAGGAAAATGAAAATGTCTGTCGTTGAACAAATCAACCAACAAGCTCAATTTGAACAAGAACAGCAACAACGTGCTTATCAAGTTCTAAAAGATAAAACGAGTATGCCAGTAAAAATGTGGACCAATGGTGTACTTGTTGACGACAACTCAAAACAACAATTACTACAAACAGCACAAATGCCCTTTATTTATAAATGGATGGCAGTGATGCCAGATGTTCACTTTGGTTTAGGTGCAACCATCGGAAGCGTGATTCCAACCAAAGGTGCAATTATCCCTGCTGCTGTAGGTGTTGATATCGGATGTGGAATGATGGCAACTCGTACCAACTTAACTGCTTCTGATTTACCCGATAACCTATATGCTTTACGCACTGAGCTTGAACGCTTAATTCCACATGGAATGACCAAAGGCCGTGGACGAGATAAAGGTTCTTGGGAAACACCACCTGAAATGGTAGATCAAGCTTGGGCAGATTTAGTTGCTGATTTTGAGTTCATCTGTGCAAAGCACCCTCGCCTAAAAAACACCAACAACCGAAAACAGCTAGGAACATTAGGTACAGGAAATCACTTTGTCGAAGTCTGTTTGGATGAACATGATCATGTTTGGATTATGTTGCACTCAGGTTCTCGCGGTGTCGGTAATGCCATCGGTAATCATTTTATCGAGCTGGCGCGTAAAGATATGCAAAAGCACTTTATTAATTTACCGAATAAAGATTTGGCTTATTTGGTCGAAGGAACTGAACATTTTGATGATTACTGGTTTGCTGTGGGTTGGGCACAACGCTTTGCCATGAAAAACCGTGAAATCATGATGCAGTCTGCCATTAAAGCCTTAGCAACAATTATTCCAAAACCGTTCCAAGCACGATTAGAAGCCGTGAACTGCCACCATAATTACGTGGAAAAGGAAGAACATTACGGCGAAGAAGTGATGGTCACCCGTAAAGGTGCTGTGCGTGCACGTTTGGGAGAGTATGGAATTATCCCAGGTTCCATGGGTGCCAAGTCCTTCATTGTTCGTGGGCTTGGTAATCAAGAATCTTTCTGTTCATGTTCACATGGTGCAGGACGTGTAATGAGCCGTGCCGAAGCAAAACGTCGCTTTACCGTAGAAGATCAGATTGCGCAGACTGAAGGTGTTGAATGCCGTAAAGATGCTGCTGTAATTGATGAAATTCCATCAGCTTATAAACCGATTGAAGATGTCATGAAAGCTCAAAGCGATTTGGTTGAAGTGGTTTATACATTAAGACAAGTGGTTTGTGTTAAGGGGTGATTTCATGAATCAAATTGAAACAGGTATTGTGCAATTTGAGTGGGCAATAAAATTGTATTTATATGAGACAGCATTTATACCAGCTATTACTTTAGCTGGTGCCGCGGAAGGCATTTTTGGTGAGCTTAAAAATGGCTATGTATTTCATAAAGTCAGTCAAAATATTGCTTTTAAAAACAACTTACAAACAAAGCAAGTGTTTCAAGAAATTAATAAAGTCAGAAATTGGTTAAAACATGGAGACTGCAATAAAGTATTTGACGATTTAAATGAGCAAGAATTTCAAGCTGCTGCAATCAGTCGAATTATCATCGCAGCTACAGCTTTGATTCACTTAAAACCTACTTATATGAGTAATTTGTTTATTCAATTCATGCAAAATACTCAAACATATCATTCAGACTTTTTACCTAATGATAGTTTTGACTGGAATAAAATAGAGATAGAGAAATGAAACTCGCAGAAGCACTTTTACTTCGAAGCGATCAACAAAAAAAGCTCGCTTCATTAAAACAACGGATCAACGCCAATGTATTGGTACAAGATGGCGATGAACCCAGTGAAGATCCAAATGAACTGATCAAACAGGTATTTGCTTTAACCCAAGAAAGCAATCAATTGATTTGTCGTATTCATTTGACCAATGCGCAAGCCAAGTTGGAAGATGGAAAAATATTGCTGACCCTATTAAGCTTGCGTGATAGTTATGCTGAACAGCATAAGATTTTGGTTGATGCGATTGCCAATACCCATCGTGAACCTGATCGTTATAGCTCACGTGAGATTAAATGGCAAAAAGTTATCCCTGTTTCTAGCTTGCAAAAACAAGCCGATGATATCAGCGCGAAACTTCGCGATTTAAATATCAAAATTCAGGCTGCAAATTGGCAGATTGATTTAGTCGAATAGACAATAGATTTTGTGAATTTAGTTCACAATCACAGTTTGGACATACTGGGCGAGTACAAGATCCTGCATTACTCCGATCTGAGGGATTGAAAATAATTCAGGCGGCTATGGCAGCATGTGAGCCGTGCATCAATCTTCACTGATTAGGCTCAGCACCATGTACCTAGTAAACCTTTGCCAAAAGCAAAGTCACGCGTTACTTCGCATTACCATGTACTGACAGTATGTTCATTAAATTAGAAAATAAGGAAAATAGAAGTGAATAAAGCTTTGGCAAATATGCCAGCAACCATCCAAATTGATGGTTCACAAGGTGAAGGTGGTGGACAAATTCTAAGAACCGCCCTTGCCCTTTCGATGATTACAGGTCAAGCATTTGAATTAATCAACATTCGTGCTGGACGTAAAAAACCAGGCTTAATGCGTCAACATTTGGTCTGTGTACAGGCATCTCAACACATCAGCCAAGCCTATGTGGAAGGTGCTGAGCTCCATAGCCAGCGTTTGTACTTTGCACCACAGCATGTACAAAGTGGAAAATACCAATTCCAGATTGGTTCGGCAGGAAGCACAACACTGGTTTTACAAACCCTGTTACCTGCTTTGTTATTGCAAAATGAAGCCAGTGATCTCACAATTTCTGGGGGTACTCACAATCCACTTGCACCAACAGCAGATTTTATCGAGCATTGCTTTTTACCAGCATTAGAAAAACTTGGAATAGAGGTAGAGTTTAAGTTAAACAAAGCAGGCTTTTTCCCGATTGGTGCTGGTGAAATTCAAATCAAGATTCAGCCGTGGCAAAATCGAAATAAACTAAGTTTACTAGATCGCGGTACTTTGCAAAGCACTGAGGCTTTTGCAGCAGTATTAAATCTTTCCGAAGAAGCACAAATTGCACAGCGGGAATTAGCAACTTTAAACAAAAGACTAAAGCTAGATACACAGCAGCAATTCCACTTAAACGGCATCAGCCAAGGCAATACAGCGTATGTCAAAGTTAAGCATAAAAATCACGTTCAGCTATTCACCGCTTTAGGTGAAATGCGCAAAAGTGCAGAACAAATTGCCAATTATTTGGCTGAACAAGTGAAGCAATATATTGTTTCTCAAGCTACGGTGGATGAGTATTTAGCAGATCAGTTGTTATTGCCTTTGGCATTGGGACAAGGGGGCGAATTTACGGCACAATGTATTAGTGAGCACACCCGTACTCAGGCTGCGATGATTGAAAAATTTATTGATTGTGAAATTGAATTTATCGAGGTGGATAAAGCGCTATTTCAGGTCACTGTTAAAGTAAAAGAAGCCCATTCATAAGCTTCTTTTTTATGAAAATTTATTTAACAGACTCTAACGCTGTCACCAATAACTTCCAGCATTTCTCTACCGTATCTACTTTGACTCTTTCTCCAGGTGCGTGTGCGCCTTGAATATCAGGTCCAAAAGACACCATCTGCAAATCCGGATAATGTTCCGCAATAATGCCGCACTCCAAACCCGCATGAATTACTTTCAAGTTCGGCTCAATTTTAAATGCAGATTGATAAGCTTGTTGTAAGCATTTCAATGCAGCCGAATCTGGATTCGGTGTCCAACCGGATACCAACGGCGTTAATTCAGATTGAATCTGGAAATTAGCAAAGTGCTGTTGAATGCTCTGAGCAAAGCTTACCGCCTCTTGGTTCACCATTGAACGAACCATAATCAAAGTTTTAGCTTCTTCTTTAGTCAGTTTGACCACACCAATATTATTCGAGGTCTCAACTACATCAGGTAAAGCACTACTCCACTTGGCAATCCCGTATGGACAACTTGCCAATGCCTGCAACCAAGCTTGTTGCTGCTGCAATATCATAACTTCACTTATCTGATTAGCATTTTGCTGTACGGTGATCTGTAGCTGATCATCAATACCCTGTGATTTTTTCTGCCATTCAACCTGTGTTGCTGCAACGGCTTTTTCTAAATCAGCCAATTTTTCAATTTCAATGGCAATGGTTGCCACAGCTTCACGTGGGATGGCATTACGTGCTGTTCCACCGACAAATTCAACCAGTCGGCCATTTGATTGCGCTAAATAGTCATTAAGGAAATTGGCTAAAATCACATTGGCATTACCACGACCCAAATGAATATCAACCCCTGAATGGCCACCTTTTAAACCTGAGACCAGCAAATCAACATATACTAAATTTTCAGATACTGGTTCATATTCAGATGCTTGTTGTACTTCCAGATCAATACTGCCCGCGCAGCCAAGATACAGCTCGCCCCATTCTTCGGTATCAATATTAAATAACCACTGTCCAGTTAACACACTTGACTCAAGTAAACGAGCGCCACTCATTCCTGCTTCTTCATCAATGGTGAGCAGAACTTCAATCGGCCCGTGCGCGATATCGCTGGATTCTAATACAGCCAGTGCCAGTGCAACTCCAATGCCATTATCGGCACCCAAGGTAGTATTTTCAGCAATCAACCAGCCATCTTTTAATACAGGTTGAATGGGATCTTTAAAAAAGTCATGTTGCGTACCACGATTTGCCTGAGTCACCATATCTAAGTGTCCCTGCAAAATCACACCTGCAACGTGCTCCTTACCTGCTGTAGCAGCTTTTCGAATAATTAAATTACCAATGTCATCGACATAAGTTTCTAGGTTGCGCTGTTCCGCCCAATCTTTTAAATGTTGTCTGAGTTGTTGTTCATGCTTGGATGGTCGAGGAATCGTACATAAGGTCTCAAAATGTTGCCAAACTGCTTGGGGTGATAATTTAGAAAAATCGACCTGTATCATGCACCTATACTCTCAAATAAAGCGTTTAAACGAATATACACCATACACCCAAACGGCAATGATGTTAAATCACTTCAATTAAGATTTTATGCGCAAAATTGACTTAGCTTTTCCATACAAATTGGGAAAAACTATGTTCCGCTTTTAAGCTATTTTCAACAGCCTGAGCCAATTGGCGGATAATACTTTGTGTCTCAATACGCTCAAACCAAGCTTGTTCTTGCTGTGGATTGGCTGAGATTTCACAGAGAATATGTCCTTCGGTATCTTGTTGCGAACATAGAATTGAAAGCGGTAATTGATGATTGTCGATACGCACTTCAATCTTTTCATGCTCATGACGAATATGTTGTGCATCAAAACCATATTGTTCTAATTGTTTATACAGCAATGCAGCCACGTACTCTTGCGTGATATAGCATTCATTCGGTGGATGATCAACCACCCCATGTTTTGGGCAATCTGCTATAAATTGCAACGTTTTCATGCTATTCCCTCTATTTTTATGTTTTAACTCTGGATCACAGAGTAAATCCGACGCGAACGGTAAGAATTATTATATATACAATTGTCTTTAATAGATTAGCTGATTGTCTTAGTTCTATTGCTAAATTGATAAATTTAGACCCGATTAGATATGTACATCTACAAACTCAGCATTTTTATTATTTAAGCGTTTTCGCTTTATGTTTAGCCAATTGTTTTTCTGAATATACTTATAAAAAAAGCAGCATTTAACTCATTAACCAAGCTAAACACTGCCTTTTCAGATCAATCTATGGATTCACAACTTGCAAGTCCAAACCTGCTGTATTTGCAAGTTCTGTAAAAGTTGGGAAGCTTGTCGCCACAGTTTCTGTACCATGAATGGTGATGTTACCTGAAGTACGCAAACCAGCCATACTAAAACTCATAGCAATACGGTGGTCATGGTGTGACTCAATTTCACCACCAGCGAAAATAGCAGACCAATCACCTGATTTACCTTTACCTTCAATGATGATGCCATCGTCGGTTGGGGTACAGTCAATGCCCATAGTTTTCAAACCATCTGCCATTACTTGAATACGGTCAGATTCTTTAACACGCAGCTCAGCCGCACCTGTCAACACTGTTTGACCTTCTGCACAAGCCGCTGCTATAAATAATGCAGGGAACTCATCAATGGCTAATGGCACTTGGTCTTCTGGCATATGAATGCCTTTGAGTGTTCTAGAACCTTTGATATGAATATCTGCAATAGGTTCACCGCCTGCAATACGTTCATTTTCTACGGTTAAGTCAGCACCCATTTGCTTCAAGATTTCGATCACGCCTGTACGCGTTGGATTGATCCCAACCGCTTCAAGGACCACATCTGCACCTTCAGTAATCGCAGCACCGACCATAAAGAATGCAGCAGATGAAATATCAGATGGTACTTGGATATCGGTACCAACTAATTTCCCGCCACCCACAAGCGAGATTTTATTGCCTTCAGTTTTCACATCATAACCAAAAGCACGCAACATACGTTCAGTATGATCACGCGTTGGTTCTGGCTCAGTCACTGAAGTTTCACCCGCAGCCCATAAACCCGCCAATAAAATGCCTGATTTCACTTGGGCAGACGCCATTGGTAAATCGTATTGAATCCCTTTAAGGGCTTGGCTACCTGTAATGCTGACAGGTGGCGTGCCTTTCTCACCGGTAGTTTGGATGAGTGCACCCATTTCACGAAGTGGTTTCGCAATACGTTCCATTGGACGTTTAGACAATGACGCATCACCAGTCATCACTGAATCAAATTTTTGCGCAGACAACATGCCAGATAGCAAACGCATACTGGTGCCTGAGTTCCCCATATACAAAGCACTTGCTGGCGCTTTTAAACCTTGCATACCGACACCATGAATAGTGACTTCACCATTCTTCGGTCCTTCGATGCTCACACCCATGTCTCGGAATGCTTGTAAAGTTGCGAGAGCATCTTCACCTTCCAAGAAGCCTGTGACATGTGTTGTGCCTTCTGCAATCGCACCAAACATGATTGAGCGATGTGACACAGATTTGTCACCTGGTACGGTGAATTTACCTGTAAACGTTTTCTTTCCCGGTAAAATGGTAAATTGCTGTGTCACCTTGTTTTTCTCCATCAAAGGTTTTTTGGCCAACATATGGTTAAAGTGCTGACGTGCTGCTTGAGCATGCCCAAGTAGCCCCATCAACGCTTGTGAATCTTCCTGTTCAATCAATTTCTTTAAAACTGACAATTGCTGTTCAAAGCCATCAACAGCGTTCAGAATTGCAGTTTTATTGGCAAAGAAAATATCATGCCACATCTGTGGATCACTGGCTGCAATACGCGAGAAGTCACGAAAACCTCCAGCAGCATAGCGGAAAATATCCAGATTATCTTCACGATTTGCCAGTTGCTCGACCAAATTAAATGCCATCAAATGCGGTAAATGACTGGTATGTGCCAATACTTCATCGTGTTTGGTGACATCCATGCAAATCACTTCGGCTTTTGCTGCAGACCAAAGTTGAATCAGTTTTTCAACCGCCCAATCCGCACTGGTCGGAAGTGGTGTCAAAATCACTTTATGATTGACGAATAAATCAACTTTACCTGCATGTACGCCTGTATGTTCTGCCCCAGCAATCGGATGCCCTGGTACAAAACCGACAGGTAAATCTTCACCAAATACAGCTTTAGCAGCTTGAACCACATTACCTTTGGTACTACCAACATCGGTAATAATGACGTTGTCTGCAAGATAAGGCTTGATCTGTTCCAGCACTTTTTGTGTAGCACGCACAGGCAATGCTAAAACAATTAAATCTGCATCCTGAACTGCTTCTTCTGGCGTTGCATAACCGTGTTGAATAAGGCCAAGTGCCTTAGCATCTTCTAATGTTTTTTTTGAGCGTGTTGAAGCTACAATTTGAGATGCAAGTTGTTCTGCCACAATCACACGAGCAAGACTCGACCCAATCAGTCCAAGCCCAATAAATGCAACTTTCTTAAATAATGGTTGAGACATAAAACATATTTGCCTATGTAAAAATCTCCCCTGAGAAGCACCCCGCTTCGTAAGCTCTTTAAAAAGAGGGGAAACTCCTCCCTTTTTAAAGGTCTTGCGCAGTTATACTGCTCAGGAGGGATTCAAAATACAATAAATAGACCTATAAAACAGCGATTGGATATGAACCGAGTACGCGTAACTCTTTCACCATTGGACGGATTTCCTCCAAGGCCGCTGCAACATTTTCCTGACCGATATGTCCTTCTAAATCAATAAAGAACACATAAGCCCATTTTTCAGGCAATGCTGGACGTGTTTCAATACTGGTCAAGCTGATTTGATGCTTGGCAAATGGTGCAAGAATTTCCAATAAAGCACCGGCACGATCATGTGCAGAGATCAATAACGAGGTCTTGTCATTACCACTTTGAGGAATCTTCTCACGACCAATCACAAGGAAACGTGTGGTATTTTCAGGATTATCTTCGATATTGCTATGTAGAATCTCAAGGTTGTACATACTTGCCGCAATATCAGATGCAATCGCTGCTGAATGCCATTCGTTACGAATACGACGTGCTGCCTCAGCATTTGAGTTTAGCGCGACACGCTCTACCCCAGGATAATGTGCATCTAACCACTTACGACATTGTGCCAAAGTTTGCTGATGCGCATAAATCTGTTTAATGCTGTCTTTGCGCGTATTTTCAGATACAAGGAATTGATGATGAATACGAAGTTCAACCTCACCAATCACATTAACTGTCGATGATTTAAAGCAATCCAGCGTATGGTTCACAATACCTTCAGATGAGTTCTCCACCGGAACCACACCATAATGTGCACTACCCGCTTCAACTTCACGGAACACTTCGTCAATGGTTGGCAATGGGCGTACAACAGCATCTTTACCAAAATGCTTTAGCACAGCCGAATGCGTATAAGTCCCTTCTGGTCCGAGGAATGCAATGCTTTGTGGTGCTTCAAGTGCCAAACATGCTGACATGATTTCACGGAACAAACGTGCCATGGTTGCATCAGACAAAGGCCCCTGATTACGCTCCATGACTTTACGCAGCACTTGAGCTTCACGTTCAGGGCGATAAAACAGCGGATTCTCTTCGGATGCAAATTTCGCTTTGGCTACAGCTTCTGCAAGCGTCGCACGGCGGTTGAGTAACTCTTGGATTTGTTGATCAACACTATCAATATCGTTACGAATTTGTTCTAAATTAAGTGAATTCGATGTGTTTTGTCCATCGTTTACCATTGAATGCAGCCTCAGCAAAATCATCTATAAGAATCGATTACAATTCATCTGTGAATTGATTATCCGAGCTAGTATAACAACACTTTAAGCTATTAAACACGCTGAGTTTTAACTCTTTTTATTACCGAACTTTATTGATAATGATTTTCATTATATATTGCTAGCAAAATTTCAATGCTTGCGAATAAATTATGTTTAAACCACTTGGTATTTTGACTTTTTCTCTGCTCATGGTAACACCATTGGCTTTTGCTCAACCGACGACCTCGAGTTCAAATAAAGCACCTCTTAAATCACAAACCAATATTCAACAAAGCTTTGTAATAGCATCCAAATATACCAAACACGATTATCTGATTCAGATCTCAGTTCCTACTAGTGAAGCTCCAAAAGAAGGTTTTCCTGTGCTTTACGTACTGGATGGCAATGCCGCATTTGATAGTGCTGCCAACATTGCTAAATCAGTAGGTGGTGGTGCCAATCGTTTGGGCTTGAGTCCAGTCGCTATTGTTGCGATTGGCTACCCGCAGCAAAACAGTTTTGATGTAGAAAAGCGTGCTTTAGACTACACCCCAAAAGCATCGACTGAATTTCAAAAACAAGCCAAGTACACTTATGGTGGCGCAGACCAATTCATTCAATTTATAGAAAAAGAGCTAAAGCCTGCCATTCAGACCAAAATTAAAGTCAATTCTCAGCAACAGAGTTTATTTGGACACTCCTTTGGCGGACTGTTTGTTTTACATACTTTCTTTAGCCAACCACAAATGTTCCAACGTTATATTGCGGCTAGCCCTTCACTCTGGTTTGATAATTATGCCTTGCTCAATCGACAGGCAGATTGGTTAAAGAATCAAAGTAAAACTCAAGATACCATGCTGATGACCACGGTAGGTACGCATGAGCATGGTCGAAGTCCAACACCAGACGCTGAATCCTTGCAGAAGCAGAACAACTTTTATCAAAACTTTAATCAGCAACGTTCTAAGCATTTCTTGTTCTGGAATTACCGACATCCTGCCGAGCAGCATCTGACCAATATGTATGCCAGCTTACCAAAAGCGATTATGTTGGCGGGTTGTCAACCTCAAAGCTGTTCAAATCTATTTGATGAACCAACACCATAAAATCCTGAATAAACATAGCCTAATTTAAGCGGACGATTCGTTCCGCTTAAATTAGGGCCTTTCATAGAACAGATTAGTTATACTGTATGAAGATGTGATAACAACAGTAAAATACAATGAATAAGATTTTCAGCTTAGGTTTACTGAGTCTAATCAGTATCGGTTTAACGGCATGTGGTGGCTGTCCTATGATTGCAGGTTGCAATGGCACAGATCGCTCGCCTTATTTTATCACTCCTGTAAGTAATCAAGCTCGAGGAATTCCTGTCCCCCCTCAAAGCAAACTCACTTATCAATCACAGCACTTTAGACAAACCCATCGGCAAACTCATGCCTTAAAAGAACAGAACTTAACCGGTATAGCCTTGCCTGAAAACACTGCAATCCTTTGGGGAGGTATGCCCGTTGAGCGGTTTATTCAATTTTCTAATCCCCAAATGACAGGCTTTTCAGTCTATCCAGCACGCGGGTTTAAATCAGAACAATCGAGTACTTTCTTAAATTTATGGAAAAGTTGTGAAAGTGATTTAGATATCAACTTAAAAAACACTAGTGACTGGTCATTTAATCCATCTAACATGCAAATACGAGGCTGCGGTCGCTTTCAACAACGCAGTGAATATACGGAAGATATTTTTCGGCAAGATGAAGCCGATGAGTTTCTGAGGAAAATAAATCAAGCCTTACAACAGTTACCGAAACAACAGAGCTATCCAGTCATCGAACAACCTAGCAATTAATGAAAACAAAACAGCCTGCTCAAAAGCAGGCTGTTTAACTAGATAAATGCGAATTAAGCTTTACCGATAATGCCACGTGCCACGATTTCTTTCATGATCTCGTTAGTACCACCATAAATACGCTGAATACGTGCATCGACAAAGAAACGTGAAATTGGATATTCAGTCATATAACCATAACCACCGAATAATTGCAGCAAGTTATCAGCCACTTTCATTTGCATATCGCTACTGAAGCTCTTCAATGCCGCAGCCGTCTCTACATCCAATTTGCCTTCATTGTATAAAGCCACGTTTTGATTATAGAAAGCAGCTGTTGCCAACTCGTCAATCTTCGCTTGTGCCAATACAAAACGTGTATTTTGGAATTGCGAAATTGCCTGACCAAAGGCTTGGCGTTCTTTTACATATTGCGTGGTAATATCAATCGCACCACGAATTGCACCCAATGCAGTCGCAGCAATCGCAGTACGTTCACGCGGAAGCTCTTGCATCAAGTAAGCAAAGCCTTGTCCTGCTTGACCCAATAGTTGATCTTTCGGCACTTTGACATTATCAAAGAACAATTCTGAAGTATCTTGTGAATGCAAACCAATTTTGTCGAGGTTAGTACCCTTTTTAAAACCTTCCAAATGTGTATCCACCAACATCAAAGACACACCTTTAGCACGTGCTTGTGGATCAGTTTTTACGGCAAGAACCACGAGATCAGCATGCTGACCATTTGAAATAAAGGTTTTCGAACCATTTAACACATAATGATCATCTTGCAAAATTGCGCTGGTACGCATTGCCTGTAAGTCAGAACCTGCACCTGGTTCAGTCATACCAATGGCACCGACCACTTCGCCTGACACCATTTTTGGCAACCAGTACTGTTTTTGCTCTTCTGTCGCAATGTGTTGGATATATGGCGCAGCAATTTCAGAATGACATGAAATCGCGGTTGATAATGCACAGTAGCCTGCACGTGCAGACTCTTCAACCAACATCAATGAATAATGCGTTGGTACACCATAACCACCGTATTCTTCTGGTACATCGACACACAAGAATCCATTTTCGCCCAATGCTGCCCATACTGAACGAGGCATGATGCCTTCACGTTCCCATTGCTCATAATGAGGTGCAATCTGCTCGCTCATAAAGCGTTTAAAGTTATCGCGGAAGAGTTCCAAATCTGAATCGTAAGCTAACATCATTATTTCCTTTCGCTTTCATTGTTTTTAAAAATTTGTTCGCAGCCATGCTAATAACTTTTAGATGGGATGTCATGTCCCGTTTACATCAAATCACTAGACTGATTCGGTCAATAATTTTGTTTGCATCGCCTATCTTCTGAGCACAATTGCTTATTGGTTAAACAGTTTGCTGGTTTTTTTATGCTACACAGCTCAGTTTTATGTCATATTCATTATTCTTTGCGACAACCTTCAATACGACCATGAACACAAAACGTAATATCTATAAAACCGCAGAACATCCTTTTGCTCAATATGTTCGTATTTTAGGTAAAGGCAAAACAGGTTCTCGTTCGCTTAGTTATGAAGAAGCCTATCAAGCATTTAGCATGATTTTAAAAGCTGAAGTCTTGGATGTGCAGCTTGGTGCATTCTTAATGCTCTTACGCGTCAAGGAAGAATCTGTCGATGAACTGGCTGGTTTTGTCCAAGCCACGCGTGATCAACTCAACTTTAAGCCACTTGATGTGGATCTAGACTGGTCATCTTATGCAGGCAAGCGTAAACACTATCCGTGGTTCTTATTGGCAGCACTGACTTTAGCGCATCATGGTTACAAGATTGTGATGCATGGTGCATCGGGGCATACCATTAACCGTGTCTATACTGAACAAGTTTTACAATACTTGGGCTTTTCAATTTGTCAAAATGAACAGGATGTGCGCGAACAACTTGAACAGCATAACTTTGCCTATCTACCACTTGAAGCAATCTCACCTATTTTAAGTGAGTTGATCTCACTACGAAATGTGATGGGTCTACGCTCTCCGATTCACACCTTGGCACGTTTGATTAATCCATTTAATGCCAAAGCGACCTTACAAGCGATTTTCCACCCTGCGTATCGTACTTCACATCAACAGACTGCGTTCCGCTTGGGTTATCAAAACAGTGCTGTGATTAAGGGTGAAGGTGGCGAATTTGAACGTAATCCTGATGCCAAAACGTTAATTTGTGGCATTAAAAATGGTGAGTTGTACGAACATGAATTGCCAAAACTAACACCTGACCGTAGCCCAATTGAAGAAGAGCTTGATTTAGCTGTTTTTAAAGCGGTTTGGTTGGGTGAGCAGACGCATGAATATGGTGAAATGGCGGTGATCGAAACGATGGGAATCGCGTTGTATACCATGGGCGTAGTCAATAGCTATGATGAAGCAATGAACAAAGCGAAAGAGCTGTGGAATAGTCGTTTCTGATCAAAAAATAACCCAAGATTACTTATATAACCTTGGGTTATTTGCTAAATATAAAAATTGATAAAATTAGAGTTTATTCACTTATTATAAAATCATAAGTTTTACTTAACTCATCATCACCTTTATCATAAAAACCTGTAGAAACTTCAATAGAAAACTTTCCAGAATATTTCGGAGTACCTTTTATACTAATATTATTATATCCATCGAGCTTATTACTAGGCTCAATCACAACATGATTATTTTAATCCTCAACTTTTAGAACAAAATCCTTATTAAAATCTTTTAATCCATCCCTAACAGTGCCAGAAATATTTATCTTATAAATACCAGATCTTTTGGGTGTTCCTTTAATTATTGTCAAAGCATGAGGGGCAAACTCTTTTTCACCTTGGTCTGATGAAACACTCAGACCACTCTTTTGATCGATATTTGACTGTACAAGAAAAGTATCCTCAATAACACGATATTCCTTCATTTTTATTTCTGCAAAATAAGGACTTCCAACCTTTGCTACTGGAATTTCTTTTGTCAAAAACACATCATTGTTTACATTAGAACAACCTAATAGAAATACAAATGTTAGTGCTACAAATTTTTTCATCTATTTTAACTCTCTTTTTACAACAATAACGGCCCAAATAAACCGACTCAAAGTTTTTAAGCTAACAGATTTAATTCTATCCTGCTTACCCCAGTTAAAACATGTAGCATTAACGATAGTATCATCAGAAGTAAGTTTATTAACAACCCCTGAGTCTGTCTTTAAATCTGAATTAATTACGATATAATGTGAAGGCCCTATTGCTACAGAAGGTAGATCTGAACCACCTTGTGTTATCGCTCCAACAGTTAACAAAACGTAATAATAATCTTGTGATGGATAAGATGAAAGACTTCTCAAAACATCAAGCCAATCAACATTTCTTGGAACCTTTTGGCGAATAAAACTTTGGTATAAAGGAACACTATATCCTATCGAAGAAAACCAATTTTTTATTTCATCTGGCATTGTAAATGCTGTTAAACCATTTAGCTTATCTGCTATCCATCCAACTGCTTCTGCTTGATTGTACTTTGTAACCGAATTAGAGCTATCTCTTAAACTTCCCATTGTAATCCAGTCAACGGCAGATATTCTTGCAACTTCTTTATCATCATAAAAATTATGAACAAGGCGTGCACCATTTAGATCAGGTTTTATATTTAACCTTCCAATTAAAACTTCTCCTTTTTCCCATAAAGCCTTAACAATTTTTTTATAAATTTCTTTATTACTATTTAATACACAATAAAAAAAAGCAGCAGGACCACATAAATAAGTAAATCTTTGATCAGGATAAGGTTCTTTTAAACGGCTAAATAGACTTGCTTCTACTGCCTCTTTTGTAAAAGGGTCTTTTTTAGAACCTGGCGGATGCTCCACTGAAACAAATATTGGGGTTGTAGAAATATTAACCACAACAGTATTTGGATTTTTAGGCTGTACAACCTTAGTTGCATCATTTTTTTCAGAGTATTTAACAATATCTAACTTAACATTTCCTACAATACTTTTCTCAAACTCTTCAACCATATTATTTACGTAATAATTTTTTATTACATGGTGCCAATTTCCACCATTATCTGACCTATAAAGATTAAAAATTAAAACATAATCTTTCAAAACTTCAACTCTTGAACGATTATTTTTCAAAGTTATCATTGCAGTCCTAAAATTAGAACCAGATTTTTTAAAAAGATACTTAACATTATAATCAGAGTTTTTATATTTTTGATTTACAGTATCAAATATAGCTAAAGTATAGCTTAATTTAGTAATATCCACTTCAGTTTTTAACTTCACATATGGAAGATACTCTTTTATGTTATTGCTCAACATCTAACTCCTTATCCAAGAAAACATGAATTGATACATCTTCTTTTTGTATGGTTCTTATTTCATTGGTAAAACCATTGGAATCAGTTATACCTTCAGCCGTTTTTCCAGAATCCAAAAAAGCAATATATTTTTTATTTATCAAAGGATTACCACTATCATCCAGCATTTGGTATTTTAAGCTATATTGATTTTTTTCACCAATTTTAGGTAGTGAATATTTTGGTATAGCTAGCTTACTTCCACCCATAAACAAATGCTGTCCAGCCTTCACCTCAAACTTGCCACCTGTGGTCGGGAAAATACCTGCACCATTCAGCTTAATCTGAGAACCACCCGCAGTAATCACGATCTCTTTCGGACTGATGATCTCAATACGATCTTCAGTTGAGATAATCTGGATGCTTTGCTTAGCAAGTAAATCTATTCCATCACCTTGAGCATGGATTTCAAAGTTACCATTTGCTGCGACCTGTTTAATTCCATTTTGTGCTGCAAACAGACTGATTCGGTTTTGAGCATGTGTAATCAGGTTTTTCTGTGTACTTAGATTGATACTGTCGCTCGCAAACTGATTGATCTGTCCATCCGCAGATAAATGAATATCTTCATTAGTACTTAGGCCAATACCTTCAGGAGAATTGAGTAATAGGACAGCCTTGTTAAATTTGGCAATATTAGACTCCAGCGATTCAAAAAATGCTTTTAGTTGTTCAACGGATTCAATCTCATCAGTCTGCTGGTTCTTAGCCACTTCGCTCAGTGCCTTGGCATTGCTTTGATTACCTTCTAGCTGCTGTTTAGCAACTTGTGCATCGAGGTGTTCGCCTTGCGCTTGATCCTGCTTATGCGTAGAAACGAGTAAGCCTTCGCCAGCACGCACAGCACCCCATTGGTCAGTCCGCAGCTCAAACCCTTCGCCTCGATCTTCACTTTCTGCTGTTGCTTTAGGGTGACTCAGTTTGCCGAGATTGAGTTGGCTTGCGGCATGACTGCTTTGTAGCTGTGCGCTGATCTGTCCTGTGGTGTCATCAAAACGCAGTTGGTTAAAGCCTTCGCCTTGATATTCTTTGGACTTGATCCCTGCCAGTTTCTTGGTGTCAGGCAGCTTGCCTGCATTATCGAATTTGGTTGGGCTACGATGGGCTTCGTGGATGCGTCCTACCACAAACGGACGGTCAATATTGCCATCAAAGAAGTCAATCACCACGATTTCATCAATACGTGGCAAGAAGCGTGCACCATAGCCTTCACCAGCCCAAGGTGTCAGTACATCGACCCAAGCAGAATCAGTGTCATTGTCATTGGCACCTGAACCACCATCATGGCTATGGTCGTCATTGCGAGTAAACAGGAAGCGAACTTTGATCCGCCCCCATTCATCCACATGGATTTCTTCTCCACTTGGTCCAACCACTTTGGCGCGTTGTGGTGAAGCAGCTGGACGGTGTTGTAACGGATTAAATTCAGGAACGGTTTTGATATTGCGGCGTTGCAACGTCAGTTGATTGGCTTGGCGTTCGCCACTCTCTTTTATTTGCCAGTTGCTTTGTGCTAAGAGTTGATTGATCTGTTGATGTAGATCTTTAGGTAAATTATTTTGGTTATAAAAGTTTTTGCCTGTAATTAGGAATTCTTTGTCTGCACCATCATGTTGATCAATTTCAGGGTGCTCTGCCAGTTCAAACCAGTAACCGACATGGGTGTCTCGCACCGTAGTATTGGCTGTAAATTGCTTTGATTGCAGATCATAGTATTGACCGAGATTCTGATTCAGTTTTTCTATCTGTGCATTACCTGATTGGGTAGCACCGTCTTCACCATTGTGGTCTTGCATCCACGCTGGTGAAAAATGCCATGCTTGTTCTAGTCCTAGACTGGCATTGTCATACTGATCGCTGTGCGTATGTGTGCTTTGCACACTGCCTGCACCATCTTCTTGTTCTAGTGCATCTGCTTGCCAGCGTTGTACATGCACGCTGCTGGGTTGTAGAGAACGTTGTCCGACCAAACTGGTCATGCTGTCGTATTGTTCTGTGGCACTGCTACGGTGGTAGCGAATATGGCGACGGTCTAAGGCTTGATACTGGCTATTGTCATCAATCAAACGTAGTTTTTGCGGCTGAATCGCAGCACTACTGAGTGCAACGATTCGCTCAGCTTCGTCAATAAGCCAATTCATCCCTTCACTTCTCATCAAACGGGTGAGAAAGTCATAATCGCTTTCATTAGACTGCATAATAAAGGGACGGACATCATAGTCCTGACTGAGTCCACTTAAATCTAAACTTAAGCTTGATGCAAAGAGTGGACTCTTTTGTTGCCACTCTTTGAAGATAATTTCCACCACATCACGCACGCTCTTATTCATAAACACACGGCTGTTACGGCGTTGTTTCCACAGTGCGGTTGGATCTTCTAAAGTCAGTTTATATAAAGTTAAGCTACCGTCGGATTGTCCTTGTAAGGCTTGGGTGATAATGCCTGTGACACGGGTCAATTGACCTTGATCGGTCACGCTATCAACCGCAGCTTGGCTACCAATAAATTGTTTTAATGGGATGGCCGCATTGGTCGATAGGCAAATTAATTCTGCACTAAAGCCTTGATTCAGTTGATGCTGACCATCAATACGTTGCAGAAAAACCTGCGAATTTAAATTTTGATTAGAAAATTGAATATGAATCGCACGTTTTTGTGCGCTAAGGCCGAGACTTTCTAAGGCTTGAAAGATGTTGTTCAACATTTTTATAGATTTTTTTGCTTAAATTTATGGCATTTTAGCGATAGCAATATGCCTCTGTCTATACAGTACTGTCTGTTTATGACGTTTTCTGTCACTTTTTTATTACAAACTAACTTAACTTCTTTTGATTATGGCCATTTCAAACAATGACCTTGGAACATGCAAGTAATAAAAATGCCCTAAAAATCAAGGGCATTGTAAATATCTCACAACTTTTACACAAAACGAATCGGCTTAAATTCAGGCTCATGTTTGTGATGATCATCATCACATTCCTCACCTTCATCTTTAGTACCACGATCGATATAACCGCTACGCTGCTCTTTTGGTAAATGTTCCATTTCCCATGCATACACCGCTTGCATACAGATTTCACGCTGTTCTTTGGTTAATGCAATCCCATTTGGCCATTTGCCAATTTCAACAGCAGTACGAAGACGCTCAACAATTTCAGGATTTAAAACAGCGAGCATTTGTTCAATATTCATGAGTCATCCTGTTGAAAAGATTCAAAATCTTGATTCCACCCCAATTTGGTGCGACATGCCATATAGAAGTCATAACCTGGTGGATGTAATAAGCTTAGTTTAAACGGATGTTTGCGAATATGCACGGTATCACCGACATTTAATGCAACACTATGTTGTCCATCGGCACTGACCATCGGTAAGACACGGTTTTCACGAATGGTGATTTTAACTTCACTGTGACCACCCACCACGATCGGTCGTGATGACAAAGTATGTGGATGCATTGGCACCAATGCTATGGCATCCATACTCGGATGTAAGATTGGTCCACCACCTGACAATGAATATGCAGTTGAACCCGTTGGGGTTGAAACAATTAAACCATCACTGTGCTGACGATAGACATATTGCCCATCAATATTCAGCTCGAAATCGATCATATGAACCGATTTCCCAGAGTGTAGTACCACATCATTCAATGCAATTGCATCATAAATCGTTTCACCATTGGTACGCACTTCCATTTCCAATAAGAAACGGCGATCAAGCTGAAATTGACCTTGTAGCACTTGATCCAGTTTAAATATCGCTTCCGCAGGTTTTATGTCTGTTAAAAAACCTAATCGACCACGGTTAATCCCAATCACAGGCGTATTATGTCGAACCAATGCACGTGCAGCATGTAATAATGAACCATCACCACCCACAACCACAACTAAATCAACCACTTCCCCAAGTAAATTTCGGCTGACTGTTTGCCCATAACTATAAGGCACCAGTTTGGCTGTTTCCTGATCAAAAACGGGATTTAAACCTAAAGTGATCAGATGATCATGAATTAAACATAACGTTTCTACTACAGAATACTTGTCTGGTCGTCCAATTAGACCAATATTTCGAAAGGATTTATGTGAAATTTGCACGAATAATTTAGCTCCGTCGCGATTACTGACTATCATATCATTAACAACCAATGTTGCGTTGATGATTGATTAAAAAGTATAAAAATGTCTATCCGTTGTTTTTTTATACATCTAATGTCAACGCATTCTTAAAGTTTTTATTGCATGTTGCTATTTATTCACAGTTTTATGATTGCAAAATGACAATAAGCTATCGCATCATTACCGACATTGTTTTGGTTTTAACGCAAATCTATGAAGTTTGAACGTGGTATTGGTTTTCTAGCACTCATTTTTTCAATGTTAGTGATAGGTGTCTTTGTTGCTTTTAGTATCTATCTGATCCGCTTAGATAATATTATTCGTGACAAATTTGAAGGTCAGCGTTGGGACATTCCTGCCAAGGTATTTGCTCGCCCGTTGGAAATCTATGCAAATGCACCGATTACCCAAGAGAATTTTACCCAAGAGCTAAAATTACTGGGCTATAAAAACACGGCGAATTACGATAAATCTGGCAGTTATGTGGTACAAGGCAACCAGATGTATGTGCATACCCGTGGTTTTGACTATGGCGATAGTAATGAACCTGAGCAAGTGCTGGAGCTTGCTTTTGCAGATGGTCAGGTGAGTGAAATCCGTTCTACTAAACCTTCCAATACAGGCGTTGCACGTTTAGAACCTTTATTGATTGGCGGTATTTACCCTCAACATAATGAAGACCGCGTTCTCATCAAATTAAATAAAGTACCAAAAACCCTGATTGAAGCCTTAATTTCAACAGAAGATCGTAATTTCTATCATCATCATGGTATTTCAATCCGTGGTACAGCACGTGCTTTGGTCAGTAATGCCACAGGTGGCCGCCGTCAAGGTGGTTCAACTTTAACGCAGCAATTAGTCAAGAACTTCTATCTTTCACCAGAGAAGACGCTGAAACGTAAAGTTAATGAAGCTTTGATGGCAGTATTAATTGAACTACATTACAGCAAAGATGAGATTCTTGAAGCGTATTTAAATGAAGTGAACTTAGGCCAAAATGGAAGCTATTCGATTAATGGCTATGGTCTAGCATCACAGTTTTATTTTGGTTTACCTTTACGTGAGCTGAATATTTCACAGCAAGCGTACTTGGTTGGTCTAGTTCAAGGCCCCTCTCTATATAACCCTTGGCGTAATCCAGAATCTGCCAAGAAACGCCGTGATGTTGTATTAAACAACATGAAAGTCATGGGCTATTTAACTGAAGCAGAATACCAAGATGAAATTGCACGCCCATTAAATGTGGTGAGTAAACCAACTTTAGGTCCTGCAAAGTTTCCAGATTTCCTAGATATCGTGCGTCGTCAACTCCGCACTGAATATCAAGAAAGTGACATTACCAATCAAGGTTTAAGAATCTTTACCACACTTGATCCAATTGCACAGACTCAAGTCCAAAATGCATTTAAGAGTACTGTAGATCGTTTAGCCAAAGCCAACCCTGCCCGTTTGAAAAACTTGCAAGGTGCTGTACTCGTTGCTCATCCTGAAAATGGTGAATTGGTTGCAGCTGTGGGTTCAACTCAAGATTTTACAGGCTTTAACCGAGCTTTAGATGCAAAACGTCAAGTGGGCTCATTACTCAAACCAATTATTTATTTAAATGCAATTGAGTCTGGTCGCTATACATGGGCAAGTCCAATTGAAGACAGTGCGGTCAATATTCCAATTGATGGCGATAAGAGCTGGACACCGAAGAACTACAGTGGTGGTGAACATGGTGTTGTGCCGATGCAACAAGCATTAGCGAATTCATACAACCTTTCAACTGTACGCTTGGCAAATGAATTTGGTTTATCTGCCTTTAGCAACAAACTCAAACAGTTTGGGGTAAGCTCTGATATTCCTGCCTACCCGTCGATCTATCTTGGTGCTGTGAATATGTCACCAATGGAAGTATTAAGTATTTACGGTAACTTTGCGACAGGTGGTTTTAAATATCCACCACGCTCAATTCGCACCGTAGTCGATGCCAAAGGACATTTGCTTGAGCGTTATGGCTTGAATGTTCAACAAACCATCGATCCAGCCGCTGCCTATATTATTAACTATGGTTTACAACAAGTGATGCGTTCTGGTACGGGGCGTTCTGCCTATAATAGTCTACCAGAATCGCTGAATTTAGCAGGTAAGTCAGGAACAACGAACGATACTAGAGATTCGTGGTTTGCTGGTTATTCTGGTAACCATGTTGCGGTTGTCTGGTTAGGTTTGGATGATAACAAAGTGACTGGCTTAACAGGTTCTTCGGGTGCCTTGCCTGTTTGGACTAATGTGATGCGTCAATTACGTCAAGAGCCTGTCAATTTACGCCAAACGGATAATGTTCAATGGCAATGGATTGATAGTGCCAGTGGTGATTTATCGGCTCAAGGCTGTGATGGTGCGATGTATATTCCATTATTGCGTCAAACAGTACCACGCCGTGCAACCCTGTGTGGCCAATCACACTACGAAGTTGAACCTACGTATATTCCAAACGATGAAGCACCTGCTGATGATCACAATGATGGTATCAGCAACTATATTCGTGAAAGTGAAACACAAATGGATACTGATTTATCCAATCACACTCCAACACGCGTTATTTCTAGCGGCAGCTATAACGGTAACAGTGAAAATTAAATTTAAAGGATGATTGGACATGATGAAGAAAACTACGGTGATCATTGGGGTGTTGCTGCTAGCAGGTTGTACAGCCGCACCAGAGAAAACCACCAAGCCAACGAATCAACCACCAACCAATAGTTCACAAAAGAAGAAGGTAACCCAACCTTCTTCAGGTGTAAAAATTACACCTTATGAACAAAAAGAGATTAAACGTCAAAGTGTGCCTGTGGTTGTGCCACAGCAAAAAGTTCAGCAAAAATTTAATGATGGCAGTCAACTGCCTGCATTTAAAACCTTAATGCAAAAAACACAACTTGCTTATAAGCAGCAGCAACTTGCTGAAGCTGAACGTTATGCGCTACAAGCACAACGTATTGCACCACAAGCAACGGAAACTTATTTGTATTTGGCCATGATTGCCGATCAGCGCAAAGAATATGCCAATGCCGAAGCACTGGCACGTCGTGGCTTAAGTTATGCGCAAAGCAACGCTATGAAGAAACAGCTCTGGTTGATTATCCTGAAAGCCAGTGAAGCCCGTGGCCATACCATTAAGGCTCAAGAAGCACGTAAAGCGATTCAAACGCTCTGATCTTAGTTCGTTAAACTAAATTGACGAATCCCTGCAAGCCCATAAGCATGATGCTTTTGGGCTTGTTCTAAATCTGCGGGAGCAACACCACCTAAAGCAAATACAAGAATATCACTGTTCTGTGCCAGTGCCGCAAAACCATTCCAACCTAATCCCTGTGCTTCGGGATGCGTTACGGTCGTGTTAACAGGGCTTAAAAATACCGCATCACAGCCAATTTGATGTGCATGCTGCAACGATACTGCATCATGACAAGCCGCAATAAAGCGCTTCCCTACAATCAATCCCGCCTTATTTAAATGCATCAATTGTGATTGTTTCAGGTGGATGGTTTGAATTCTTGCTTGTAGATCACTACTCAACTGCTGCCAAAGCGCATAATTGACTATCAGCCGCGAATATTCTGCATCGCTTAAGCGCTGCAATTGTGTTTCAATCTGCGCTTGATCTTCTAAAGATGTACGCCAATAGAACAAGGTATTCTGTTCCGATAGCTGACTTAGTTGATCATTGATTTGAATCAGATGTGGCCAACTTAGGCGCTGTAAAATTGTAGCATTGGCTTTAGGGAAATTTAGGTTTGCCAACTGGTCACGGTGATACCAAGCCCAAGGTTGATGGATAAGCCCAAGTAATTCATCAGGTACATAAGCATGGAATAAATGCAGATTCACGATGAGATCATCATATTCATGACGAATCAGATCAAATGCATGCCAATCTTTTAGACCAATGCCAACTTCTTCATAAATTTCACGGCGACAGGCCTGCTCAGGACTTTCCCCAGATTCAACTTTTCCGCCAGGAAATTCATGTTTGTTACCTTGATGTTGGTTTGCTTGTCGCCAACCCACTAAAACTTTAGTTTTGTGTAATAAAATTGCGATCGCAACATCAACTGTAGCCTTTGTCATAACCGTTTAAAATCTCTCAGCTTTTCAGATCCATTCTAAGGAATTTAACTCGGCATTCCCATGTCGAAAAACAAAATTAATAGATGATTTTGTAAATTCTTAAAATTTCCGTTGACAGGTCTATTCGATAATGATTATCATTTAAAACATTAAAAAACACACCACGGAGCATAACAAATGAACGCACCATTCAGCCTATTTACTCGTAGTACAGATGCAGCTCAATCATTGCCAATGTTGCATTCAAACAACCTTTTTGCCTTAGGTCGCGAAATCCGCATCATGCATGCTGGTGAGGAATATCGTTTACGTTTAACTCGTAATAATCGCCTGATTTTAACGAAGTAATATAATAATAATCGGACAATAACAATAAACGTGGGAATAGCAGTATGTCAGCGCATACTGCTTTTTTAATACGTTAGTCCAATTTTTAAATAGACTTAGATCTTAAGTGATATGGTGACTCTAAGACCACCGTATTGAGACTGTTCAAACTCGATTTTCCCCTGATGTAATTCAATAATTTTTCTGCAAATCGATAACCCCAAGCCAGAACCATGTGTTTTAGTTCCTAAAGCACGATAAAAACGTTCGCCAAGCCGTTCTAACATTTCGGTGTTCACACCATTCCCATCATTTTCGATATTCAGCTCTAGCCCATCAGAACGCTGATTTAATGCAATATAAACCGTTCCATTTTCAGGTGTATATCGAATCGCATTGTCTAAAATATTGCGTACACAGGTAAAGATAAGCTGTTGATTCGCAAGAATCTCGTCCTGCACATCTGCAATAACCTGCCAATGCAGTTGGATGTGTTTTTCATTAGCAAATAATTTAAGTGCCTGAATTGCCTCATCAACATTCTCCTGCATCGAAAAATGAGTCTTCGGTAAATTTTCCGCATGCTCTGGGTCTAAACGTGCCAACAACAATAGATTCTCTAAAATTTGAATACCTCGACTTACATCCTGCTGCATTTGGGTAAAGTCAGCTGCACGTTCTGGATATTTACGCTGCAATAACTGCAAACGCATTTGAATCGCAGACAAAGGTGAACGTAACTCATGCGATGCATCCGCGGTAAAACGTTGTTCAGCCTGTAGAGACTGGTCCAAGCGCTGTAATAAGCGATTGAGTTGACCCAACATCGGTTGCAGTTCTTTTAACTCCACCTCACCTGCTTGAACGGGAGTAAGATCATCCGCATTCTTGGCTGAAATTTGCTTTGATAATTGATGAATCACGCTAAATTGTCGCTTGATCAAGAAATGCAACATGATCCACTGCATTAACCAGACCAAAATTAAGACCAGTGCATATCCCATAAAGCTATGCAACAAATCTTGAAACCGCTCTTCTAAAGGTTGCATTATCAACACTTGCATATGCGAATTTTCATCTTCACCCGCATAACTTCGCCATAACTGACCTTTCTGCCAAATCAAACCGTAGTCACTATGTGCTGCCTCAATCAAGCTGTAATACTGCTGATCGAGATGAAAGTTTTCTGACTGGGTGAGTACCTGCTGCTGATTGCTCAAACGATATTGAATATCAAACTGATCACTGAGTTCATCAATTTGCTGCCCAGAAGAGGTGGTTAAATCCGTAATCAGCAGCATATCTGAAATCTCATCCATGATTTCGTCTTGTACTTGCATGGTCTGATAGACAGAAATGACCGCGAATAAAAGTAATGCCACACATCCTGCAATGACGGAGCTGATTAACGAGGTTTTGACCAGTTTGCTTTGTAAAGACACCACTTTCATGCTGTTATTCCTGATGCATGCGATAGCCTAAACCACGAATGGTCTTGATATATTGCCCACCAACTTTCTTACGAATTTGATAAATAAACACTTCAATGGCATTGCTTTCAATTTCGTCCCCCCATGCGTATAAAGATTCTTCCAGTTGTTCCCGTGTCAAAATATGATCGGGCTTTTGCATGAGTTTATGCAAAATCTGAAACTCTTTCGCGGTCAAATTAATGGTCTGTCCTGCTTTGCTCAATGTTTTGGCTTGTGGGTCTAACTGTAAATCGGAAAAATTTAAATACTGCCCTGCTTGAGCTTGATGCTGGCGTAATTGTGAACGAATCCGTGCTGATAGCTCCTCTAAATTAAATGGCTTCACCAAATAATCATTGGCACCCAGATCCAATCCTTCAACCCGATCATGAATATGATCTTTAGCTGTAATAAAAATAACAGGCGTTTTGCTGTCCTGACAGCGAATCGCTTTCAGAATGTCATCACCTGTGGCCTGTGGTAAGCCCCGATCCAGTAAGATACAATCATATTGATGCTGTTCTATCGCCAAGATCGCATAATCACCGCGCTCGACCCAATCGACGCTATAACCATCCATCTCTAACCAGTTTTTAATACTCTCAGCCTGAGAGGCATCATCTTCAGCCAATAAAATTCGCATAAAATAATCCTCTCTTTTGATCTATAAAATTTTTCTGAGAATAAAGCATAAGCAAAAAACCACATGATTGTCATGTGGTCTTTTGGGATAAACAGATTGCTTAGAATTGAACTTGGTCTACATCAACCTCAACACGCTTGGTTGGTTTATAATCAATATCAATTTCACCAATCAAAGTCACTGGTGTTTTTGCAGATACAGGTTTGCCTTGCCATAAATCATCATCAATATCTACGGTGATTGTGCCTGTTTGATCGCTAAACTGATACTTCTCGTCACCAGTTGCTTTCACCACATAACCTTTTAATTGCACTGGCGTATCATCTTTCATCGTCAATGCTTGCTTAACCGTCGTGGTTTGAGTTGGTGCTAGCGCCTGTTGATTCACGGCATTTGTATTTGCAACTGCAAAAGTTGTCACACCAACTAAACTAGCGATGACTGCAACTTTAGAAAAAATGTTCATCTTGATACCCTCATTATGGCTTCTTCATTTCGATATAGACATTAAAACAAATGAAGATGAGGTGAATCTGAAGATTCAAATTTTCTGTTTAACTCAGAGGTACGACACGTAAAACTTCTTCCAAGGTTGTGACTCCTTCAATCACTTTACGTGCCCCTGCAATACGTAATGGCTCAATCCCTTCTTTCTTGGCTTGCGCTCTCAGATCGTTCAGCGTTCCGTTCGCACTAATCATGGACTTTAATTCCAGACTGACAGGCATAAACTCATAAATACCGACACGGCCTTTATAACCTGTATGGCGACAGGCCTCGCACCCCACCGCTTTATACATCGTTGTAGGCATGTCCATCATATAGTCAAAAGTGAGATGCTCCCATTCTTGTTCATTGATGGCTGTTTGCTGTTTGCAATGCGGACAAAGGCGACGTACTAAACGTTGAGCCAATACCCCTAAAATTGTTGCTGCGGTAAGAAACGGTTGGATTCCAAGATCATGTAAACGAGTCAAACTCGACGGCGCATCGTTGGTATGTAAAGTAGAAAGGACCAAATGCCCTGTTAATGCAGCTTGTATCGCCATATTTGCAGTATCGTGATCACGAATCTCACCCACCATGATAATGTCAGGGTCTTGACGCATTAAGGCACGAACCCCATCTGCAAAGCCTAATTCAATGTTTGGATTGACCTGCATTTGGTTAAAGCTTGGTTCCAGCATTTCAATCGGATCTTCAATGGTACAGACATTGACCTGTTCTGTTGCCAGTTGTTTTAACGATGAATACAGCGTGGTGGTTTTACCTGAACCCGTTGGGCCTGTCACCAAGATAATGCCATGACTATGTTGCGTCAGTTGCTGCCAACTCTGCAATAAATGCCCTTCAAAACCCAATTGTTGAAAACTACGTACCAACACTTCTGGGTCAAAGATACGCATCACCAACTTTTCACCAAAGGCGGTGGGTAAAGTCGAAAGCCGTAACTCCGTCTCCTGACCTTTCGGTGTACGCGTTTTTAAGCGACCATCTTGCGGTTTACGCTTTTCTGCCACATTCATACGGCCAAGAATCTTAATCCGCGAAATCACGGCTGTAAGCGTATTGGCAGGCATGTTATAGATGGTATGTAACACACCGTCGATACGGAAACGCACTTTGCCTTTGTCTTTACGTGGCTCCAGGTGAATATCACTAGCACCTTGTTCAAAAGCAAATTGCAGCACCCAATCTACCAGTTTTACAATATGCTGATCATTGGCATCAGGATTTTGGGTATCGCCTAGCTGCAATAAAGCCTCAACACCTTTATTTTCCCGATCATATATGCCTGCATTCTGCGAAGAATTAACGGCACGGCTGACTTGATAATATTCAAGAATGTAACGTTGTAGCTGTTCTGGATTTAATAGAACTTTTTCAATTTTCTTCGGTGCTAAGCTACGCTCCAGATTATTGAGCCATTCCGTGGTAAAAGGTTGATCTGTCCCGATTAAAATTCGGTCAGGTTGTACCTCTACCGCTAAAATATGGTTTCTTAGCGCAAACTCTTGCGACATCACACTCGTTAAAGCAGCAACATCCGCCTTCAAAGGATCAATAACAAATAATGGAATATCTGCTTTTTCAGCTAACCACTGACATAAGCGATTCAACGTCAATGTTGAATCTACATTAAGCTGATCTTTCAAATTAAAATTGGCAATCCACTGCAAAGGATGCCATTTCAACTGCTCTTTTTGACGATGTGTGGTTTGAATTAATAACTTATCCCTTTCAGTAATACGACCATCTTTTAAGAGCTGTTCTAAGCACCACGTCACGTCAATCGTAAAAGAAAAGTTTGCAAATTTTGCTTGCGCTTGCATCACCGTCAGTTCCCCAAATTTATGACTCAATTATATTTTTTAAAGTTTTTAACTTTGCTCTACAGCAATCACTGTGACATTCCTGTCATCCACTGTAAAACGAATATTCAATTCTGAAAAACACATTCCATAAACCCGCTCAGCATCATCTTGATACGCAGGCCGTGGATCTAAAGATAACACTTGTTCCAGTTCATCGAATATCTTTTTATCCAAAATCCCCTGCTTTAATAACTGTTGCTGTTGTGACTGTGCAGTTTCCGTCCACACAACTGTTTTCCGGATTGGCTGTTGTTGCGCATAGCCACTCTGTGAATCTGCAATTGCATCCGAATATTGGATATACGGTTTAATGTCTAAAATCGGTGTGCCATGCAGTAAATCACTGCCCATCACATACAGGCGAACCGCTTTCCCCTGCTTTTCAACACGTAAAAAACGCACCACAGACAAGCCAATCGGTGATGGACGATACATGCTCCGTGTGGCAAAAACACCGATTTTTTGATTACCACCTAATCGAGGTGGCCGCACTTGTGGACGAAATTTAGACATTTGATTCAAAGAGTTATCTTGATTTTTATTTTCATGGAACTGCCAAAGCAGCCATAAATGACTAAAATCTTCGATACCTTCAAAAGCCAGAAGATCGTTATAAGGCTCCGCCATCTCTATATACGACTCGACTTGTACGAGGTTTGGCTGTCGTGGAATACCAAACTTCTCACGATAAGGAGAATGCATATGGCCAATGATCGGCATGACTACTGAGTTGCTCATCACTTTTTCTTATAAACACAATTAAATATATTCAGTTTATCGAGAATGATTTTAGATTAGAATAGCGATCTGTTTCTTTTAACTGTGATCGAGACCTTTAATGGCTGCTTTTAACGTTGAACGCATTACTCATGTTCACCACTGGAATGACACGCTTTTCAGTTTTAAAACTACACGCGACACTAGCTTACGTTTTAAAAATGGTCAGTTTGTGATGATCGGTCTTGAAGTGAATGGTAAGCCTTTAATGCGTGCTTATTCGATCGCGAGTGCGAATTATGAAGAAGAACTCGAATTCTTCTCTATTAAAGTACAAGACGGTCCATTAACTTCTATTTTACAAAAAGTACAAGTGGGCGACGAAATCCTGATTTCTAAAAAACCTACAGGCACTTTAGTACACGATGATCTATTACCAGGTAAAAATTTATACCTTCTATCTTCTGGTACAGGTCTTGCACCATTCCTTTCGCTCCTTCGTGATCCAGAAACTTACGAAAAGTTTGAAAAAGTAATTATGGTTCACGGTACACGTTATGTATCTGAACTTGCTTATCAAGATTTGATCTTAAATGAACTTCCAAACCATGAATTCTTTGAAGAATTAGGCATCAAAGACAAATTGGTATATTACCCGACTGTGACACGTGAACCATTCCACACTCAAGGTCGTGTAACAACTGCAATTGAATCTGGCGAGCTATTTGAAAAAATTGGTTTACCACGTTTCAACCGTGAAACTGATCGTGCAATGCTATGTGGTAGCCCTGCTTTCCTTAAAGATGTTGCAGCACTATTAGATGAACATGGTTTAGTTGAATCACCACGCATGGGCGTTATGGGTGATTATGTCATCGAACGAGCATTCGTTGAAAAATAATACTTATCAATAATAGAGAAAAGCCGAGGTGTTAACCTCGGCTTTTTTTTTAAATATGATTTAAATTAAGCTTAATTTTTATTTATATTAATTTTCATAAACCGTCATTTAATAAAACTAAATAAAATGATTCATTAAGCTGCGTCTAAATGAATCAGACGCTCAATATAATACCAACACTCTTCAATTTGTGCATGATCCTTATTCACTTTTGCATACGCTGTCATACCATCGAGGATATTGATATACATCGCTGTAAGTACATGTGGTTGAAATACCTTGGCCTTTTCAAATAAATTCTCAACCAAAGCCATTAACCACTCACGATACTCTACAATTGGCCCAATAATTGAAGGATATTGTTGTAGTATTTCTAAAGAAGCTTTTTGAAACATACAGCCATGAAAATCATCTGAATTAAACCAAGACAAATGCCAAAAATAGACTGCCTTGATTTTCCCCAGATAATCATCTGCTGGAATTAAGCTAATTTCATGTTCAATGGCTGCCTGAATACTTTTATTCCTTCGAGATAAACACTCTTCGATCAGGTTCTCTTTGGATGGAAAGTATTTGTAGAAAGTCATTTTAGCAACGCCCGACTCACTAATAATTCGATCCACACCCACAGAGCTGTAGTTATGACGGTTAAAAAGGTCTAGAGCCGTTGTAATAATATCTTCTTTTTTTGACATTTTATTATCCTTTTAGAATTCTATCAAAAAATTTAATGCATTTTTTAGACATAGTTTACATGCTGGAAAGTTCTGGCCACTATGTATGTTTATGTTATTTTAAGAGCATTATAGAAAAGTCATATTTTCTTAATTTTCCCTCTTATAGGGTATGTAAAAATCAGTCTACATACAAGATCATTTGTAAAAAAATCTTTCTATTTTTAAAACATTTGTTTTTTCCGTGAAACATTTCACCTTTTTCTTACAGTTAAGTTAATTCATAAACTTTCTTACTATTTTTTAGCCGACTTAATAAATTGATTTCACAAAAAAATCATTTTATATTTAAATCATCCAATAAAAAGATGTTTGGTTGAACTAATAGTTATATTCATAAGCAACCAAAAAAAATCTAACTAAATAATTGGAAAAGCAATAATATTATTAATTCATCGAGTACAAGACTATGCCAAAAAAATTTGAAAACTTTAACAACCCAAGACAGAAAGCTATTGAAGGAATGAAGAATAGTATTTCTGCAGAACAATGGAACAAGAATCTGAACTTTCTGAAACAATTACGCGAGGAAATTTCAAATCATCCTGTTTCACGCCACCCAGCCATTCAACTTTTAAATGACGGTGTAATTGATAAAGAAACCTTAAAACACATTCATTTAGAATATCGCCATGCCATCGTACAGGTATTTACTGATGCATTACTAATGGCACAATTTCAAACTAAACAATTAGAACCACGTTTATTATCTGGCTCTAAAATGTTCCCGCGCTTTTTACTTAATCTTAATATTTTAGATGAATTCGGTTTCCGTCCTGGTCTCGATGAAGAAGGCTACTATTCTGGTAATCCAGAATATGCGCACTACCCACTGTTTGAAGATGTGTTAAATGACTTTGAACTCAGTCAATCAGAACGTAATGACTACCAACCTTCTCTTATTTCTCAACGTGTTCGCAACTATTTGGAAAACTCATTTGATAGCTATCAAGCTGTCTCTGCGTTGTTGGCTGTGGCAGAAGAAGAAGTCATTTTATTTAGCCCTGCATTACGTCAGGCTACCAATGCTGTAGGCTTTGATGTAGATAGTGGATACTACTTTGTACATGGCGTTTCACATGATGCAACAGCGGAAGCTGCGGATGATGATCATGAAGATGATTTATGGTTCGTATTGGCGCAGGCCTGTGTCGAATCTGAATATGCATCGATCCGCCAAATTTGTCTTGAATATTGTGATTTGTGGGAACAGTTCTGGGATGAACAAATTGCATATTATGGAACATTTAAAAAACTGGCTTAATTTCCCTACATCAAGCAGCCATCTTCAACATTTCTGTTGAATGATGGCTTTTTATAGATTCAGAAAAACAGAGTATCGATGCGCCATGAAGTTCAAATGCTAATTTAGCCAAAGTCGGCTCTCAATTTACGATATAATTCAACTTTCTTTCCCCTAAACATTTCGCGCATGTTTTCACAATTCGATGTCAACTTATTGGTTCTGCTTGTTTTATTGGGCTGCGGGATCTTTAGTCAAAACACGGCCGTAACAGTAGCCGCTGCTTGCCTGATTTTAGTCAAGCTTACGCCTTTAAATCAATTTTTCCCTTATATTCAAAATCATGGTCTGAATATTGGTATTATCATCCTGACAATTGGCGTACTGGCACCTATCGCAAGTGGCAAAATTAGCGGTGAAAGTATTCTGAAATCGTTTATCAGTATCAAATCCCTAGCTGCGATCGCTGTTGGCTTATTAGTGGCATGGCTTGGTGGCCGTGGCGTCAAGCTAATGAGTAATCAACCCGATGTGGTAGCTGGCCTTCTGATTGGAACTGTCGCAGGTGTTGCGCTACTCAGAGGTGTCCCTGTTGGTCCACTGATTGCCGCAGGAATCTTATCCTTGCTGATAGGGAAATCTTAGTTGCTTTAAAATGATGAACTGACAACACGATCCCGACCAATGCAAAGGTAGTGGTTTTACCCAGCTACCTTTGGAATAACCAAAGCTTATTATTCTTCATAATAGACTGTACGTAACTTTGAAAATTTCTCCAGTTGCTTAATAAAACCTTCAAAATAATTCTTTTCTTTGTCTTCGGCACGATAACCTGCATATAACTTGCGTCTTAAACCTTGAGGTGAAACACAGTCCAAACGGCGGCTCACCACCCAGCCTTTTTGCTCATACTCATTTACCACCCAATCTGGCAAAGCGGCTATACCGCGTCCACTTGCCACCAATTGGATCAACATCTGAGTCAAATCAGTGGTCCGAATATGCTTGGGTTGAATATTTTCAGGGATAAATAAATGCGCCATGATATCCAAGCGATGTTTATCAACAGGATAGGTAATCAAGGTTTCTTCAGCTAAGTCTTGTACTGAAACATGATCGGCACGTACCAAAGGATGGGTATTCGATAGCACCAAACGTGACTCATATTCAAAGATCGGGAAATACTCAATCCCTTTTAATGCAATTGGATCAGCCGTAATCAATAGATCAAACTCAGCATTTTGCAAGAGTTCATGAGGGTTAGACTCAAAGCCCGCAGCGAAATCCAAATCTACGTCAGGATATTGCAGACGATATTGATTGAGTAACGGCATCAACCAATCAAAGCAGCTATGGCATTCAGATGAGAAAATAATTCGCCCAGTTTGCCCATGCACAATACGCGTAATATCGGTTTGCGCAATTTGCACCTGAGGCAATACATCATCTGCCAGTTTAAGTAAACGTTCCCCCACATTGGAAAAACTCACAGGGCGGCTACGACGATTTACAACCTCTACCCCATACCAGTGATCCAATTCTTTTAATTGATGTGAAATTGCAGATGGGGTAAGACATAGATCTGTTGCAGCAGAGACCAATGAACCGTGTTCTCTTAAAGCAATTAAAGTTTTTAAATGACGAAGTTCTAGCATAGTAATGGCCTAGCAGTTAAATCCTCTAAATTTCCCTTTTTAAGGGAAACTTAGCACCTCACATAATCAGATTTTGAATACTAGGTTATCCATCCTTTTAAAAGGTCGGAAAGGATTTTATTGAATATAATTCATCTTAGCATTAAATTAATGAGCTTGTCTCAATCTTGATTTTAATTCATCATTTTTACATCAAATGAAATATATTCATCTTGGCTGACGTGAACATCTCAGTCTTGATAGAAAACTTAAACCAAAGCAAAAAAGATGCTGTAAAGATTGAAGTAATCTTTATTAAAAAATTTTCAGCATGAACTGAGAACATTTCATTTAATTCAACCGCAACAAGCTTTTAAAACTTTTACAATAGACGATTATCTGCTGCAGACCATGCCTACGATGACCCATCAAAGTCAAAAGACACTTGAACGCCAAACACTCAGCCTCCCTGAAGGACACGACAAACTGTTGCTGCATTCATGCTGTGCCCCATGTTCAGGTGAGGTGATGGAAACCTTGATTGAGTCAGGCATCGACTTTTCAATTTTTTTCTATAATCCCAATATCCATCCAGTCAAAGAATATCTAATCCGTAAAGAGGAAAATATTCGCTTTGCCGAGAAGCATAATATTCCATTTATCGATTGTGACTATGACACAGATAACTGGTTTGCACGTGCCAAAGGCATGGAAAATGAGCCTGAAAAAGGTATTCGCTGCACCATGTGTTTTGATATGCGCTTTGAACGCACAGCACTATATGCCTATGAGAATGGCTTTAGCTTGATCAGCAGTTCACTGGGTATTTCACGTTGGAAGAATATGCAGCAAATCAATGACTGTGGTCTACGTGCTGCTGCACATTATCCTGATATTCAATATTGGGACTATAACTGGCGTAAACATGGTGGTGCGGTACGCATGCTAGAAATCAGCAAACGCGAAGAGTTCTATCAACAGGAATATTGTGGTTGTGTTTATTCGCTTAGAGATAGTAATCGATGGCGTATGAGCAATGGTCGTGATCGAATTAAATTGGGCGTTAAATTTTATAGTAATGCCATGGATGATGAGTCAAATCAATAAAAGTGACATTGAAATAAAAGGCTAATTCATCAGAATTAGCCTTTTCGCTTCTTAATTTACAGCAACACTGATAATGCTATAGAACTGATTGCTTGGCTTTTGCTTTGCATCGACCGCTTCGCTAACTTCAATCAGGTATTCGCCTGCTTTAGCAAAAACTAAATCAGCACTACCATCTGCAGCAGTCTTAAAGCTTATGCCTTGCTTATCTGTTGCACCTTTAGCACGAATGACCACATTGGCATTGGTCAATGCTTGATTGGCTTTCGATACCTTAATCTTCACCGTTTGATTGGCCTTTAGCTCACTTGGATGGGTTAAAAACTCAACTTGAATCGATGCTGTGCTTGCCTGCACTGGCGTGCTCTTTTCTTTAGACACATAAGTCAAAAATGTCCATTCACGGGTAATTTCGACAGGTGTAAATTTTTTCGCTTTTAAATCCGAAGGGATGACAAAATCACGCTCAGCTTTGGCAGGTGCTTTGTCTGCTGGCATATCAAAGAACATTTTCCATTCTTTTTGATCTTGCACATATTTCAATGGATAACTGGCACTGGTTTTGACCGTATAAGTCCCTGCTTCAGGCAATTTCAAGTCAAATACTGTTGCCGAACCGAGCTTAGAATCTGGCTCAATTGTGGTTTTAGTATGATTTGGTGACGTAATTTCAAACTTCGCATCTTTTAATGCATATTCACTCTGTAAAGCTTCTTCTGCATAACCCGAGATTATTGCAACTTGGGTTTGTTCCGTTGTATATGCAAGCGGTGCAACATAGGGTTCATGAGCAAAGCTATAACCTGACACTACAACCAATGAACTGATTAATAATTTTTTCACTCTCTTCCCACCCTTTATAAACATTCAGCTAAAAATTGTCTGCTTTGCATTATACATAAATGAAAACAATTATCATTCAATTAATCAATTTTTATGCTGTATCTGCAAACCAATTGCGATAAAAATTGTGTTCCATTTCACCTTTCCTAAAGCGAGTCGAATATAATACAGCAGTACTTTTTAACTCGAAATATTATGTCCTCGCCAAGCTCTCCCTTAGATTCCACACCCTCACACAACTATTCTTTATTTCTGGTTATTTTCTCCCTTGCTGTTGGTAGTTTCTGTATCGGCACCACCGAATTTGTGGCGATGGGACTAATCCAGGAAATTGCCACCGATTTAAATGTCAGTGTGCCGCATGCAGGCTATTTCATCAGTGCCTATGCACTCGGTGTTATGGTGGGTGCGCCGATTATTGCGATTTTAGGGGCAAAAGTACCACGAAAGATGCTATTGCTCAGCTTGATGCTTTTTTATGGTTTGGCCAATGCAGCAACCGCGTTTGCAACCACACCAGAAGCTATGTTGCTGTCTCGCTTTATTGCCGGTTTTCCGCACGGTGCTTACTTTGGTGTAGCAGCATTGGTTGCGGCTGAACTGGCTGGCAAACAGCGTCGTGCCACTGCGATTGCACAGGTCATGATGGGTTTAACAATTGCCAATGTTATTGGCGTACCGATTGCCACATGGCTGGGTCAACAATTTGGCTGGAAATCAGGTTTTGAGTTTTCTGCGGTGATTGCGTTTATTACCCTGATCGGTGTCAGCCTATTTGTTCCCAATATCCCATTACAGAAAACTGCCAGTATCAAAGCGGAGATGGCGGGTTTAAAAAATATCAATATGTGGCTCACCCTCGCCGTTGGTGCCATTGGCTTTGGTGGCATGTTCTCGGTGTATAGTTATGTCTCACCAATCCTAACCGAATATACCCATGCCGATATCCGCGTGGTGCCTGTGGCCCTCGCGATTTGGGGTGTTGGTATGGTGATTGGTGGCTTAGTTGCCGGCTGGTTGGCAGACAAAAATCTATTTAAAACCATTATTGGCATCCTAATCAGTTCTGCACTCGCCTTTGTTGCGGCCAGTTTTATGATGTCCAATCTCTATACCGCAATTACAGCCCTATTCCTGATTGGGTTTACCGTGATTGGTCTAGGCGGTGCCTTGCAAACCCATTTGATGGATATCGCAGGTGATGCACAAACTTTGGCAGCCTCACTGAATCATTCAGCTTTCAACTTAGCCAATGCGCTCGGTGCATTCTTAGGCGGATGGGTTCTCAGCCACAATATGGGGTGGCTAGCGCCGATCTGGGTTGGTTTTGTATTAAGCTTAGGTGGCTTAGCAATTCTATTGATTGCACTGGCGTATGCCAAATACTCACAAAAAAATGAATCTGTGGTGTCTTAACGGCAGATTCATCTCCTTGGGTTATTCAATAATCTTTGCAATTTGTCGATCATGCCATCGAGAGAATAACAATAAGGCTGTGATCGACCCAATCAAGGCAAAGAACATATCTGACTGAGTATCCCACTCATCCCCTTGTGTACCCAAAAACTCTTCTGCCCCTTGCCCCAAAGACAATGCAGCCGCCCATTCAATCAATTCATAACTGGCACTGATTGCCAATACAATACAGATCACAATAGAACTGAGCATTTTACCTTTGCTTAAAATATGATTGCGAATCAGGATTTCACGCGCAGCTATGGCAGGTACAAAGCCCTGCATAAAATGTCCAATTTTGTCATAAGGATTCCGTTCTAAACCAAACCATTGTGCCATCTCAAAACCCAAAGGCACGCGTGCATAGCTATACGCCCCACCTACAATCAGCACGATGGCATGCAAAAAAATCAGTCCATATAACAAATGAGTGAGCGGAAAAGTTTTATAAGTGGCAAATAATAACGGGACTGCGATCAATACGGGTATCACTTCAAGCCACCACGTGGTTCGATCGAAAGGCTGAATTCCAGAAATCAGCAGCAAAATGGCTAAAATCGCTGTACCCAAATACAGTAAAGAAATACGCATGATGTTATAAAAATAGTGATTTATTAAATCCCATCATATAAAAAACCCAAAGGAAGTCCTTCGGGTTTTTGTTATAAAATCAGCAGATTGAATTTTTACTTCACAGCATCTGCCACTTCTTTCAACATGTCCTTCATACCATCTAGACCATTGTTCATCAAATACCAGTTACTTGAATCCAGATAAACAATATTGCCATTTTGAGCTGCTTTGGTCTGATTGATAATCTTATTATTTAATACCTGCTTGGCGCCCTGCTGATTTTCAGTAATCGCTGCTCCACGGTCAATCACAAATAAATAATCTGGATTTTTCTGAGCGATAAATTCATGCGACACCGCCATACCATGCAAGCCGACTTTGATTGAAGGATCTGCTGGAGTAAAACCATATAGATCATGAATATTACCAAAACGAGACCCTGGACCATAAGCTGCAATTTTGCTGTTATTCACCAAAATCACCAATGCTGTTTTACCTTTGGTTTTGGCTTTTAATGCGTTAATGTCTTTTTCTAAAGTTTGCAACTGCTGCTCAGCTTCTGGCTTTTTACCCACCATTTCAGCGATATTTAGGGTTTGCTGTTTAAAGGAATTAAACTGATCGTTGTAATCCACATCAACAAAATAAGTCGGCGCAATCTGTTTAATCTGGCCCATCAGATTTTCCATACGGCCACTCATGAGAATCAGCTCAGGCTGACTGGCCGCAATTTTTTCCAGATTCGGCTCTTTGACTGTACCGACATCAAGATATTTACCATCGTTAAAATCTTGCAGAACTTTCGGTAAAGGTGTGCCTTTTGGCAAAGCGACCACTTTATCACTCGCCCCCAAGGCATGAATCGTATTCAGCGCATTGGTATCCAGTACTGCAATCCGAGACAAATTAGCTGGAATGCGAATCTGGCCAGCCTTGCTATTAAAACTCAAACTGTCATGCGTGGCAGTGGTATTTACGTCCTGTTTTGCAGAAGGTGCTTCGGAATTACTACATGCAGCCAAGACCACACTCAGCATCATGACTGGCAATGTTTTTTTGAAAAGCATAACGAACTCCTAACTAATAAAATACAAACCTAATTTGTGCTGTTGAATTTGTTGAATCGGGATATGAAAATCAAAAATATCCTTGAGAATGCGTTCATCCATTATCTGTTGTGGATGACCTTGGTAGACCAGTTGCCCTTCTTTCATGGCAATGATGTGATCGGCATACACTGAGGCAAAATTAATGTCATGAATTACCACAATGATGGATTTGCCATGATTTTCGGCTAAATCTTTTAAAACCTTCATAATCTGAGAGGAATGTTTCATGTCCAGATTATTCAAAGGTTCATCCAGCAAGATATAATCGGTGTCTTGCGCCAGAATCATGGCGATATAAGCGCGTTGGCGTTGTCCACCCGATAATTCACTAATTTGGCGATGTCGTAATGCTTCTAAATCCATGTAGGTAATAGAACGATCAATCACTTTGCGATCTTCTGAAGTTAAGCGTCCTTGCGAATAGGGAAAACGACCAAATGCCACCAAATCTTCAATACTGAGTCTCAACTCGGTATGGTTGGACTGTTTCAAAATTGCCAGCTTTTTCGCGATCTCGGCACTTTTCATTTGACTTAGATCTTGTCCATCCAGCAAAACTTGTCCCTGATCAGCCTCAATTAGACGGCTCATCATCGAAAGTACGGTACTTTTGCCCGCACCATTCGGGCCAATAAAAGCAGTAAACTGACCTTTGGCAATACTCAGGGAAAGCTCTTGTACCACCTGTTGTTGCTGATAGCTTTTGCTTAAATTCTTTAGCTCTATTGCCATTTTTTATTTTCCTTCAGTAATATCCAGAAGAAATAAATTCCACCGACAAAATTAATGATCACACTGAGCGTGGTTTTGAAATTCAAAAGATGCAATACGATGAATTGCCCGATCATCAAACACAGGATACTGACCAGAATAATGCCGACTAATAAGATGTGATGTTGATGGGTCTTGAACAGCTCAAGGGTAATGTTAAGGACCAACAAGCCAAGGAACATCATCGGGCCTGCCAAGGCTGTCGCAGAAGCAAGTGCCAATACCACAAGAATGAGAAGCAAACGACTGGTCTTGTCATAATCCAAACCTAAGTTCAAAGCATGATCACGCCCCAGCGCCATCACATCGAGCTTGTGATAATGCTTTAAGCTGTAAAACAGAATCGGCACAATGGTCAGCAAAGACAGCCCAACCGTTTCCATTTTCACCACATTAAAACTGGCAAAACCAGCATAGGCTGCAATCTGAAATTCATCAGGATCGAGCAAGACTTGAAAGAAGGTGGTCATGTTGTCGAATAAAGTCGAACAGATCAGCCCCACCAACAGTAGGAAGTAAATATTTTGCTGTGCAACTTTCTTGAAAATAAAGTGGTACAACACCAAGGCAAAGCTCAGCATTAACACCAAGCTGATCAAATAATCCAAGACAAAGTTAAATGACAGCAAGGTGCTGGCACCAAAGAAATAAATAATCTTGGTCTTGGATAGTTCATATAACTTATCCAATCCTAGAGCCTGCGGTGTCACGACCCGATTATTGACAATGGTATGGAAGACCAAAGTTGATACACCCACAGCGACACCTGCGACAATAATTGCAGCAACAGTTTTCACGCGCAAACCAAGTGCATATTGCCAAGCCACTCCCAAATTCCAACCCAGATACAAGGCAATGCTGAGGATAGCTAAAAAGGCTAAAACAATGAGCTTGGTTTTATGTGGCATAGCGATATCTCCTGAGCAATAACCACAGGAAAATCACACTACCAACGATGCCCATAACCAGACTCACTGACACTTCATAGGGATAGATCACTACCCTACCAAATACATCACAGAGTAGAACCAGCAAAGCCCCCAGAAGTGCCGTATGAGATAAGGTTCGACGGATATTGTCGCCTAGATATAAGCTGACCAAATTCGGTACGATCAACCCAAGAAAAGGAATCGCGCCAACGGTTACAATCACCACACCTGTAATCACCGAGACCAGTAGCAAACCCAGAAATAAGGTCTGTTTATAATTGAGTCCAAGATTGGTGGCAAAATCCTGTCCCAAGCCAGCCAAAACAAAACGATTGGCAAAGATATAAATCAGAATCAAGACAGGAACACTGAGATAGATCAGCTCATATTGACCATTTAAAATGGTAGAAAAGTCCCCTTGCAACCAACCCGCCAAGTTCTGCAATAGATCCATTTGCAAGGCGATAAAGGTGGTAAATGCCGAGATAATACTGCCGAAAATCATCCCCACCAGTGGAACAAAGACCGTATCTCGATGTTTGAGGGTCGCCAGAATGCTCATAAAGGCCATCGCCCCGATCAGTGTCACCGCAATCGCAAAACCTGTTTTGACAAAGATAGAAGCACTTGGCAGCAAGATAATCGAAACCAATACACCTAAACGGGCACAGTCATATAAACCTGCGGTAGTTGGAGAAACGAAGCGGTTGCGGCTGAGTGATTGCATAATCAAGCCACAGACACTCAGCCCCGCACCTGCCACAATAATTGCCATAAGACGCGGTAAACGACTAGTCCAAAACAACTGCCAGTCATGTGAATTTCCTGCCCACAAGCCTGCAAGGTTCATCTCACCAACACCGACAAATAAGGAAATAAATGCCAATGGAAGCAATAATAAAATTAGATAACGCCGCTTAATCATGTTGGGAGAACTTCATCAGTTGCGTAAACTTAAAATAAGCTTAAAAATTACAAAACACTAAATAAGAAACTATCACAAATGATAAAGATTATTGTTAACTTTTTTAAATGAAATAGCATCTATGTGAAGTAGCGCTTAATGGACTGAACTTTACTTTTAATTTTTAATAAAAAAGCCCTGAGTCTCAGTGTTAACAAGCTTTAGAGCAAATTGAGTGTCGTCTACTGAGGATAAATAACTAAGCAAGGCAAAATTTTGCTTAAGTCTTGGGCTACATTTTTATAATAAATTTCAAATTATTCAGAGAGCTTTTCACCACAATGCGGACAAAAACGATACTGTTTCTTTTCCTGCTCCTGATCTTCAAGCAGCTTTTCCCTGACCAATTGCATAATAATTTCATGGGTCTGCTCTTTGGGTAAACCGACCTTTTTGCGAATCCGTTCAATTTCCACTTGATCATGCAGCAGGTCCAAACCTTTGGCCTGGAGTACCTCCCTAAACTCTTGCTCCAGTCGCTGATTACGCATATTTAATTCATTGGCAAGGCCAGAAGCCAAAATACCCGCAGGCAAAGCAGCAATACCGACACCAAGAATGGTAATGAATGCACCAAGTATCCGCCCCAAGTTAGTCACAGGGGTCACATCGCCATAACCAACTGTGGTTAAGGTAACTACTGCCCACCACATCGATTGTGGTATTGAACTAAACGCCTCAGGCTGGGCTTTGTTTTCAACTACATAAATCGCAGATGCCGTCATTACAATCATAATGACCAAGATAAAAATAACCGCTTGGAATGAGCCTTTTTCGCGTTGGATAACGCGCAATAAAATTTGCAAGGAAACAAAATAACGGGTTAGCTTGAGTAACCGAACCAAACGTAAGACCCGTAAGAAACGTAAATCGATCGGAACAATAAAATTGAGATAAGCTGGCAAAATCGCCAATAAATCGATAATTGCCCCACCACTTTTCATCCAACGAATCCGCTGTTTCCAAGCAGCTTGTTGTGGTTCTTCCTCAACAATACTCCAGAGCCTGAGCAGGTATTCGCCACTAAAAATCATGATCGAGAGATTTTCAAAGATATCAAAATAAGGCTTGTACAGTTGATAAAATTCATTGACGGACTCCAACAGAACCGCAGCAACATTGCCAATAATCAAGGCAATCAGTACATAGTTTACGCAGCGGCTAATCGTACTTTTATAGTCATCATTGTGCAGATTGTCATAAACAAAGCGTCTTAATTGCTGCCATGAAAATTGAGTCATACCATACTTATTGTTTGATCAAGCAAGCTAAAAATGTAGCATGATGCTTTCATTTTTAATAAGGGATTTTAACCTAACACCCTATTTTTCTCGTTTAAAACAAAATTATTTGCCCTATATAACGCTGTTTCAACAAAACTTTCTTTGCAGTTTGACGCTCGCTTCAACGATAATAAAAGCTTAGTGGTTATTTTCTTTAACGATTCATTCATAAAGAACTATAAATTTTATTAAACCCGTACAACAAGGGGAATTTACATGGGATTCAAAGCTCTCCCTACGCTGATCTCTTTATTTATTGCATTGATTATCTGGTTCGTCATTCCTGTACCCGCTGGCGTTGATCCTGATGCATGGCATTTACTGGCGATGTTCGTTGGTGTGATTGCTGCCATTATTGGTAAGGCCATGCCGATTGGTGCAATTGCGATTATTGCCATTACTTTGGTCGCTGTGACAGGTGTTACCAACGATAGCCCAAGTGGTGCAATTCAAGATGCGCTCAGCAGCTTTGCCAATCCGCTGATCTGGTTGATTGGTATTTCAATCATGATTTCTAAAGGTTTGCAAAAAACGGGATTAGGCGCACGCTTAGGCTATTTATTTATTGCGGTTTGGGGCAAGAAAACCATTGGTATCGGTTATAGCATGGTGCTGTCTGAACTGATTCTTGCACCTGTTACCCCAAGTAATACCGCACGCGGTGGCGGAATTATTCACCCGATTGTCCGTGCAATTTCCACCAGCTATGACTCTGATCCTACCAAAGGCACTGAGGGTCGTATGGGGAAATATTTAGCTTTGGTCAACTACCAAGCCAATCCAATTACTTCTGCCATGTTTATTACCGCAACTGCCCCTAACCCGTTGGTGGTTGATCTAGTGGCAAAAGCAACCAATAGTCAGATTTCACTGAGTTGGAGTACTTGGGCACTGGCGATGTTATTACCAGGCTTAATTGCCTTGATCACCATGCCGTTGATTATGTACTGGATGTATCCACCTGAAGTCAAAGAAACTCCGAATGCAGCTCAGTTTGCCAAAACTAAGTTAAAAGAAATGGGACCTGTCAGCAAAAATGAAATCATTATGCTGGGGGTATTTGGTATTTTACTGCTGTTATGGGCAGGCATCCCTGCCATGATTTTTGGCTCAGCTTGGGCGGTTGATCCCACCACGACTGCCTTTATTGGTTTAGGTTTGCTGCTAATTACTGGCGTACTGACTTGGGAAGATATCCTGACGCAAAAAAGCGCGTGGGACACCATCACTTGGTTCGCAGCTTTGGTGATGATGGCGACTTATTTAAATAAGCTCGGTTTAATCACATGGTTCTCAGGTGTACTAGAAACAGGGATTGGTCATTTGGGTCTCAGTTGGATGCCTGCCTGCTTATTACTCATGCTGGCCTATCTATATGCACATTATATGTTTGCCAGTACCACCGCACATATCACCGCCATGTTTGCAGCCTTTTATACGGCTGGACTTGCATTGGGCGCACCGCCGATGTTATTTGCCTTAATGATGGCAGCGGCTTCGAGCATCATGATGACCTTAACCCATTATGCAACGGGTACATCGCCTGTGGTATTCGGTTCGGGTTACACCACACTGGGTGAATGGTGGAAAGCTGGCTTTGTCATGAGTGTCGTCAATATCATCATCTTTGTGGTGATTGGCGGGCTTTGGTGGAAAGTGTTGGGTTATTGGTAGGATAATTTAGTTTAAAAAAAGCCCCTTACAGAAGGGGCTTTTTCATGTAGCTAATTTGAAGGGTACTAGAATTATAAACCTACACAGCGAATAAAATGATATCAGCATCATTAATCAGGCTTGATATCATAAACCCAGTTTCGTGCTTGTTGCTCTGTCGTCGTTTCGCAGACGTAGTAATCTTGATGCCACGAGTCTTGATGGAAAATTTCCTTTTTGTGGTAGCTGACTTGTTTGCCATTTTCAACACAGATAAAACTGTCACCTTGATCTTTCACAGCTGAACCGTTAAGAAATCCACCAATACATAAGAAGCGGGATTGTTTCGCCATATAATTAAATCAACTTTCTAAATCACTCATTTTCGATGATTAAACGATGGATTATTTGAACTGTAAAGACAAATTTAGATGGTCATATCAATTAAGCTTATTAGATAGTTACAGCACAGGAATTACTAATTTTTTGGATTTATAGCTGATTTCAAAATTTAGATGAATTAAAAATTTTTCAAAAAAAATAAGGGCTGATTACTCAGCCCTTATTTTTAGCTCACTAACGTATTAGGTTAATTGAGCTGCTTGGATTTTCTTGGTATCAACTTGATCAGCTTCTTTTGTATATTCGCTCATCTTGTCGAAGTTCAAGTATTTGTAGATGTCAGCAGAAGCACTATCGATTTGCGACGCGTACTGTTGATATTCTTCTGGGCTTGGTAATTTACCAAGAACCGCAGCTACAGATGCAAGCTCAGCAGAAGCTAAGTAAACGTTTGCACCTTGACCTAGACGGTTCGGGAAGTTACGTGTAGAAGTCGATACACATGTTGTGTTCGGTGCTACACGTGCTTGGTTACCCATACACAATGAACAGCCTGGCATCTCTGTACGCGCACCAGCACGGCCATAGATGTTATACAAGCCTTCTTCCATCAATTGATGCTCGTCCATACGAGTTGGTGGAGCCAACCATAAACGAGTAGACAATGAACCACCAGGTACTTTGTCAAGTAACTGACCTGCTGCACGGAAGTGACCAATGTTGGTCATACAAGAACCGATAAATACTTCATCAATCTTGTCGCCTTGAACGTCAGAAAGAAGTTTCGCGTCATCTGGATCGTTCGGGCAGCAAAGAATTGGTTCTTTGATGTCAGCAAGATCGATTTCGTAAACTTTTAAGTATTCAGCATCAGCATCAGCTTTTAACAGGCTTGGGTTGTCTAACCACTTCTGCATGTTTTCAGCACGACGTGCCATTGTACGCGCATCGCCATAACCTTCTGCAATCATCCATTTCAACATGGTGATGTTAGAACGTAAGTATTCAGCAACTTTCTCTTCAGAAAGTGTGATTGAACAGCCAGCAGCAGAACGCTCAGCAGATGCATCAGAAAGTTCGAATGCTTGCTCAACAGTCAAGTCATTTTCCATTTCTGATAAATCGATCTCAAGGATACGACCAGAGAAGATGTTTTTCTTACCTTTCTTCTCTACAGTTAAGTCACCCGCTTGAATCGCGTAGTAAGGAATTGCATGTACAAGGTCACGTAAAGTGATACCAGGCTGCATTTTACCTTTGAACTTAACAAGTACAGATTCAGGCATATCAAGTGGCATAACACCAGTTGCAGCTGCGAACGCAACAAGACCAGAACCCGCTGGGAAAGAAATACCGATTGGGAAACGAGTATGCGAGTCACCACCAGTACCAACAGTATCTGGAAGTAACATACGGTTTAACCAAGAGTGGATAATACCGTCACCTGGACGTAAAGATACACCACCACGGTTCATAATGAAGTCAGGTAATGTATGGTGAGTTGTTACGTCAACTGGTTTTGGATACGCAGCAGTGTGACAGAAAGACTGCATCACTAAATCTGCTGAGAAGCCCAAGCACGCCAAGTCTTTTAACTCGTCACGCGTCATAGGACCCGTTGTATCTTGAGAACCAACAGTGGTCATCTTCGGTTCACAGTAAGTACCCGGACGGATACCTTGGCCTTCAGCTAAACCACATGCACGACCAACCATCTTCTGCGCTTGAGTGAAGCCTTTGCCAGTGTCAGCAGGTTGTACTGGTGTACGGAACAATGCTGAAGGTGCAAGACCTAATTCTTCACGCGCTTTCGCAGTCAAGCCACGACCGATGATCAAGTTAATACGACCACCAGCACGTACTTCGTCTAAAAGTACAGGGGTTTTAAGCTCAGCTTCTGCAATTTGTGCACCGTCTTTGAATGCAGTTACTTTTGCAGCAGCGTGATCAATTTTCAATACAACTTCGTCGCCCATGTTCATGTTGGCAACGTCGATTTCTACAGGTAATGCACCTGCATCTTCCATTGTGTTGAAGAAAATTGGCGCGATTTTAGAACCTAAGCACACACCACCATCTTTTTTGTTTGGAATGTGTGGAAGTTCGTCACCGAAGAACCAAAGTACAGAGTTAGTTGCAGATTTACGAGAAGAACCTGTACCAACAACGTCACCCACGTAAGCAACTTGGTTGCCTTTCGCGATTAGATCTTTGATTTGGTTTAATGGACCAACTTCACCTGGTTTTTCAGGGTTGATACCGTCACGCTCGTTTTTCAACATTGCGTTTGCGTGTAATGGGATGTCTGGACGGCTCCAAGCGTCTTGAGCTGGAGACAAGTCATCCGTATTGGTCTCACCTGTTACTTTGAACACAGTGATTTTGATTTCTTCTGGAACGTCAGCACGGCTTGTGAACCATTCTGCATCAGCCCAAGATTGTAATACTGCTTTAGCAGCAGCATTACCTGCTTTTGCTTTGTCAGCTACGTCATGGAACGCATCAAATACAAGAAGTGTTTTCTTTAACGCTTCAGCAGCTAATTCTGCAAGCTCAGCATTGTCTAGAAGTTCAACAAGTGGTGCTACGTTATAACCACCAAGCATTGTACCTAGTAAGTAAACTGCACGTTCTTTAGATACGAGTGGAGAGGTTGCTTCGCCTTTTGCAACAGCAGCTAAGAAAGCAGCTTTTACATATGCAGCTTGGTCAACACCTGCTGGAACACGATTTTCTAGTAAATCTACTAAATAAGCTTCTTCACCTGCTGGTGGATTTTTTAATAAGGCTACGAGTTCAGCAGTTTGAGCATCATCAAGCGGCTTCGGTGGGACTCCGAGTGCGGCACGTTCTTCAACGTGTTGGCGGTAAGCTTCTAGCACAGTGTTATTCCTCTTTTTTAAAAAATTACTTGTAAGTTCCAGCTTGCTACAAGCTTTACAAGTAATGTGGACAAGCAAAATTTTACTAGACTTCGCGTTAAATGTTAATGCAACTACCGTATTTCTACGTGATGCCCATTATTTTATAGCGAAATGTTCATCCCTTGGAAATACCGCTTTGGTCTTAGGTTAAAGTCTAATAAAACAATAAATTACATCCATAAAAAAAGACAAACGGTGTTGTCTTTTTTATATACACATTAAAAAAGTTTATAGTTTGGCAGCTTGTCGTGTGGGGTAACCAAGCATTCTTGCATAAACTGTTTCTTTAAATTTTCACGTAATGCTTCTGGATCTTTTTTCAATTGATCAACAGGAAGTGCATAAACTGTGTCCAAAATTTTAAAGATAAATTTGCGTGTCATTTCATCTTCAATCTTTGCCGCATATTCCGTTGCTTGTTTTTGCTCAATTCCATTTTGACGATCTAAAGTAATCGAACGCGCTGCGTTACCCACACTGACACAGTATCCATGCCACTGTTCCTCAGGGGTTAACGGCTTTTTCTCAGCACAACCAGCCAAAACTAAACCTATTGCAATAAACAAAACTTTTTTCATCATCATACTGCGGCTAATTTGATGCACACATCATACTGAAACTTGTTTATTTTGCAAAAGGAAGCCTTTAAAACCATGCTTTCCGTAATAAAAACATACAAATCATTTGCTACAACGCATGTTATTGCCTAACTTTTGACACTTTCCTCCATTGGCAGAGAGATAAGTCGTACCCGCAACCAAACTATAATGCTTTCCCTTACTGTCCCAACATCTAACCCCATTGCAGTTTTTAACAGGAATAAGTATTTCACTTGTCGCAGTAAAATTGTTTGTGGTCGCCGTGGCTGCAGTTACAGGTTTGGTAGGTGTTGTTGCGGTAGTTGTTGTCAGCGTTGTAATTTTTGGCTCTTTGGGTGCAGTCGGCTGTTGTGCTGTAGTATTGCTATTCTTTTTAACAGGATCGAGCTGAGGTTCTTGTCGTTGTACAGGTTGTGGCGTTGCTGAATAAGTGGTGACGCCTTTGGCATCGACCCACTTATAGTATTCCTTAGCATTGACTTGGAGTGTCGAACTGAATAGCACTAAGCCAAGCACTGCCCAAAGCTGACCAAAAGTGACAGATTTCATTTATTTTCTCCAAAAAATGTCATAAAATCATTAATTTTCAATAAGTTATATTAATTCTATCACATTTTTTATTTTCTAAAATAATCCGCCATAAAAAACCTGCTTTAAATAAAGTAGATCTGTATTTTTAGTAGCTAACAAAACACTGTTCGGTACAGGCTGAGTAATAAACGCAGCAGTTAATGTCCTCTTGGGAACAAACCTTAACAGCTAGCTTTGTAGCTTCCTCAATAATTTCTGCCCGAGCAGTTCTATATGTTGTCTCACAAAACCATCACTGCACATTGATTATGATAGGCAGCTCGTAAGCTCCGTCACTTTTCTTTATACAATCAGCTAGTGCTAAGCGTTCTGCTTTACTATTTGCTCAGACTGTTGTTCCTAGTACACCACCTTTTGGCGATAGTGCAATCCCTCCCATGTCTTTATCCAACAACCTGTAAGTTGGGGTCCCTGCTATGAACCACATTGCTATGATTGCTGCGTAATTCTTTTAAAGATTTATTCATTTCAGACTCTTCTTTTACGCACATCCTTCGATTTTACGGTTGCCAAAACATCACAACATGCACACTCAAAAAACAGATTTATATATTCCACCATAAAATCAACGCAATTCAGAACCATGATTTTAACTTTAAGCCAAAGACTAGAATGACCTAAATAACAGACTTAAAATTCTAAATTATTAAAATAAAATAATGGATTGGTACTTAGAAATATTATCCAAACCATCAGCATAAGTATTAAAAAATTTCCCCAGATGGTTAATCCTCATTAATTTTTATGTGGATAGTATTTCAGGGGTAAATAAATCTGCTTTTTCATACAACCAAAATAATTCATTGCTAAGCAGTTTTTAATAACAGGCGAAAAAACAAACTTAACAATGATTATGCTCAAAAAAGCTTTATGGTGAATTTTCAGTATCTTGATCTTGTTGCTCAATAACTGGAGTATCTTGACTTGATTTTTTAGCATCCAATTTTTTAAGATATTCCAAATCTATAGGTTTTATTTTAGTAAGTAGGATTGCATCTTTATGCTGCCTCATATAGCGCATAAACACCCCACCTAAAAAAACCTGGAGAATCATTGCGAAAAATAAAAATAAAGCAATAGGGATTACATTGGTCGCATTAATTTCTTTTTCAAAAAAATGTATAGGTACAAACATTGTAAAGTAAGCAGCTATTCCATTAATCATGAAAACAACTTCACCAATCTTACTTCTTTTTTCTGCACGTACTTCATCTATTGGCTGCTTAAGCTTAAATTGACCTAAAGACTCATCGAACTCAACAAGCTTGCCACAACTCTTTAGCTTATCAACAATAAATTTACTATTTTCATAGCTATTAACATGTACCAGTGATGGCAGATGAGTCTCAGCTGTCTTTAAAGATTTTTGATAGCTCAGAACTTTTCTTTTATATCTAAAAACATCCTTTTCATATTCTGAGTAAATATCAGATTCAATTTTCTGATCAAGCTCTTTGATTTTACGATTCCGCGTAGAATCATATAATGAAAAAACGTCTTGAATAATTCTTACTTTTTTGGCAAAAAAGTAAATAGCCAAGACAAAAATGATATATATAATAAAACTTGGAACACTTCCCGTTTCAATTATTTTGATCAATAGATCAATCATGGTGTATATAGCCCTCTTAGAAAAATCTCTTATCTTGTTTAATTATTTGTGTTCAGGAATGAATTAGATCTAAACATTTCATTGACGCAATTAATCATTTTAATTTTGATCTAAATCCCATCAATGATTTTATAAAAAAATCAAATACCTGATTAATTTTTATTTTTGCAATAGATCTAATAACTACCCTCACAAATTATTGATGCTCATCAAACCTTAGTGCTAAACATATTGATTAGGAAATGTAGAAATCCTACTTTAAAAATCAAAAAAAGCTAATTAAAACAATGAATTTATTTTCCAACTATAAGAATTAAATCAATAAATCGCAATAATTTTAATTTCCCAACAAATTAAAAAACATCCAGAAATTTAGTATAAAAATTATAGTTTATTCAAACAAAACAATAAGTTGGATTTTTAAACCCTTAAATTAACCATCAGCATAGACATTAAAAACTGTCCCAGACAGTTAATATATCTGTCCTGATTAATTTTTATGAGGATGTTTTTTTAGCGGTTTGGGGGAGTGTTACAAACATAAAAAAGAGGAACTATTTCATCGAAATAATTCCTCTTTCTGATTCTAAATCAAGCTATAAATCCTGTTTAGAACCTCCAATTGTAGAATACGTCAATCGCACGTTCTAAAGACTGGCTCGCTTCCAGATATAAACGTCGGTTCATCTGATAACGCAAGGTCAATTTATTCACTGGGGTAAATACACCAATACCATAACGAATAAACAAATCTGGCGTGATATAACCTGTCAGACTTACTTGTGTATCATCCCCCGTACCCTGTGCATCCAATGCCAAACCGCTTAGACCAAAGGTTCGACCAATCTGGTTGGTCAAAGCACGCGTACCCCCCAAGCCCATACTAATACCCGCAGCAGCAATGGTATTATTCACGTCAGACTTAAAGCCTTCGGTATTGCTTAAACCACTGTTACCTTCATTAATACGGCCTGTGAGTAAGGCATTCAATGCTTCCTGTTCCGACAATCCCGCATCGTTATAAATTTGAATATTCGGTACAGTGGCAGTACCCGTGACGCGTACCCCGACCATACTACCTTGAACAGGTTTATTTGCATCAATATCTAGGGTTGGATTCGCCAATGGTCCATTAAAACGTGCAATCGCTCGGTTCAAATCAAGACTTTGACCATAGGCTTCGATCTTCACTTTTTGACTTACACCGATCGCACCATTGGCACGCATTGCCGTTTCCAAACCGCGTTGCGATAAGTGCAAACGACCAACCAATGGAATGGTACTTTCAAAACCTTGGAAAATGACTTGATTGCCTAAAGTCACGGTCATATCGGCACGAATATCCCAAGGCTTTGCTGCTTTTAACGTCGCAAGCAAATCCTGACCTTGTTGAACCACACGAACATCAGGTGACAAGTTCACTACGGTTGCAGAACTTTCAGGCATTGAAATTCGAGCGCGCGGTATATCAATTGTGCCTTTCAAACTTAACCGTTGATTAAATGGATAGACATCTAATGTCAGGTCAGGTTCTACAATCGCCGTGATCATTGGTGCTTGACGCACCAATAGGTTGTCACCTTTCAACGTCAGATTTAAATGTGGATCATTTTTCCAATCAAAATTACCTTTTAAGCGTCCAACACCCTGACCACTATTAAAAGCACCATCAATACTTGCAGATTGCTGGCGTATAGAGGAATACAACTGAATATTACTAAGGTTGACAGGCAAAGAGATCATCGAAATTGCACCATTTTTCAAGCGCATTTCACCGACGAACTCTGGTTGCGTCAAGGTACCATTCATCTTACCTGCCAAAGCCAAGGTACCAGACATTGAACGTACATCTTTAATAAAGGGTTTAAAGACTTTTAGTTGCACATCATCAAATGCAACTTCACCACGCATTGGCATATTGGCCTGATATGGATTAATAATCACATTGGCATAACCTGTACCAATATCAGGTGTCTTCATATCAACACGTAACAGTAAGCCTTCGCTGATGCTTTTTGCGATTACACTTAATTCGTCATAGGTTACCGTCGTTGCAGGATCTTGTGGATCGTCCGCAGCCAATCCAATTTCACCTTTGCGCGTTACCAATCGTGCATCGAGTTTAGGATGACTACCTTGAGCCCAAGATGCTTTAGCATAGCCATTGAGTTGACCTGTTACGGCCAAGCCCTCCGGCATGAATGCAGTAAAGTCTTTTAAATCTAGATTTTTAGTAATAAATGAAAAGCTACCTTTTTCCTTACTAATCCGTGCAGCTTGATCTAGACATAATTGGCTATTTGCACTTTGCCAGCAATGCTGACCAACATATAGCTCTTGTTGCGCTGTTGTGTAAATAATTGGAGCATTCTGGTTCTGTACCAAATTGATATTGTGAGATTTAAAGCTACCTTTCTGAATCAACCCCAACCAATCATTTTTTGGATTAAAACCACCAGCAAGTTGTACATAAAAATTAGATTGGCGGTTTTTACTTTCAATCTTTAATAGATGTGCTTTACGCGTTCCAGCCAAATTCAAAGTTGCATGTTCAATTTCACGATTACCATTACGTAACTGATCTAATGTTGCAGTAAGTTGTGTTGGTGTAGTTTCAGAGGTAGGCAATTCACCTTGTACTTTTAGCGAACGAATCGTCACTAGATCATTAAAAGCAAAGTTATCAACCACCATATTTGCTGTAGCTTTCAAGCGAGGTTTCGACTGTACATTTAAACTGCCATAAGCACGCCCACGCAACCCTGGATAAAGCTCATACAATGCAGGTGCATTCAATTTAATAGCTAAATTTTGTGCATTACCAGTTGCTTGAAGTTGGTTCTGTGCATAAGCAAGGAATAAATCATTGGCTTCAAATTGTTGTGGTAAGAATCCTTCTTGATTTGAATCCAGCAGCAAGCTTAGATTTCCACGACCTCGAATTGGCTTGTTATTGATAAAACCTGCGGCATTGAGCTCACGAATATCAATACGTTTCAGCTTATCTGACCAAACACCAAGTGTTTTAACTCGCCCAGAAACTTCACCTTTGACACTTGAAACAAAATATTGTGGTTTAAAACGGACTAATGAGGCGTCAATATCCCAACCCAATTTATCTTTGAGATTGACCGCACCCGTCGCATAAATCTTTCCTGCAACACCATCATGATTAAGTTCATTGATCTTGATGTAATCAGGCGTACCTGCAACCTTAATCTTTAATACACCATTGCCTTGATTCAAAGCATTCAGAGAACCATTATAATCAACAGCAAAGCTTTTAAAGCCGCCACCAGCTTTCTCATCATGGAAAATCAGTGCTGCAGTACTTTTGCCTTTTAGGGCGATCGTTTCTGTTTTATTTTCTTGTGGCAATTGCCCTGTTAAATCAATCTGTTCAAGCTGAATAATTTGTTGATTCGGCTTGGCAAATCCAGTGGCTTTAATCTCACCATTCAATAAGTTAATCGGTGCAGCCGCAGTAACAGTTTGCGGATTAAAATTCTGTGCTTTGAGCTGAGCTTGCCATGAAAGCTGCTGCTTCTCGGTTGGCAGCTTAACTTTGGCCTGACCTGACAAACTGCCTTTTTCCGCTTCATAACGGAAGTTTTCCACATCTAATAGATCACCCTTTACATCCAAACGCGCATCATATTTTCCTGTTGGTAATAACGCTTGTTCATGCGGGCGAATCGTTGTGGTGAGGTAAATGTCTTGCTGACCTTCTTTTAATGTCAGGTTGGTATGACCTTCTTCACTGCTGAGCCAGCCAATATATGGCATGGCACGGTCAATCCCTTTCCATGAAACATCCAACAACATCGGTTGTGCTTTATTGTCTTTTTCTTCTGCTTGATTCAGCTTAACCGCCCAAGTTTCAAATTTGTCAAACGCAAGTTGTGCGTTCAGCACCAAACCTTTTTCCATTGAACCTGTTGAGCTCAAGCTCGCATCCAAATTTGGCGGTAAGAAATCTTGTGCAATTTGCGGAACAGTTTTGTCTTTCAGGTCCAAGCGATCCAAACGCCCTTTAACATCCCAAGAGACATGATCATGCCAATTGACAAAACCCAGTAAGCTCACTGCACCGCCCATCAACTGGCCATTAAATTCACGAATATTCAATTGATGAGTTAAATCAGTATCCATCAGCGCAGTATATTGCCCCTCTGGCACTTGTTCGCCTTTTAAATCTGTATTCAAACTTAAAGCTAATTTTTGGATATCGCCATTAAATTTTGCCACACCATCTTTGGCAAAAAGTTTCTGATCTTTCAACAAAGGTAAATGGTAATTCTTAAAAAACAACTCACCGTTCATTGGCACATGATCACGTACAGGATGTACAACCGCCCAAGCAGTCAATAAATCAGGAGTGCGTGTTGCAATACCAACTTTCAACGTATCTAAAGAGCCTCTGGCAGCAACTTTAATGACATCAATATCGAGGCTTTTAAGTGATGGAATGATCAGGTCAGCTGTGGCATTAAGTGGATATTTACCACTAAAATCCATTTCTCCTGTTGCCTTATTTACTGCCAAAAACTCCATTTTCATGCGTGAATCTTTGAACTTTAATTTGGTTTCAGACCACAAAGCATCTTTAAGATAAATATCGCTAAAATCGACTTTAGATGTGGTGGTTTGAAGTTCTAAATGATCCAGGCTCGCTTCATCAACCCGCAATACAAAAGGAAGTTTGATCGGGTCAAATCCAAATGGTTTGCCTGAAGGTGGCTTCTTATCGAGAATTTTTAGATTACGAACATCAGCATGGCTAAGATGCACTTCTTTTTTAAGGATGGCTCGCCAGCCCAGAGACACATCGGCACGATCCAAAGAAACATCAATTCCTTCTAATCTCACCAAGACATTTTTTAAGATAATACCTGAGATCAGATTACCACTTTCATATTCATATTTAATGGTTTTCTGGCTTTGAAGTACACGATCTAATAGGAAACGGCTACCCTTGTCCGTTGACATCATCACAGCTAGAGAACTGATCAATAATAAAAGAATGATCAGTACAATCAGCAGAATATTTCGTAGAATACGCCGCTGTTGTCTTGGTTCAGTTGGAGGGGTAAGTTGCTGCTCTACTTCCGTCATAATCAACCCGAAATTGTTTTGCCCTGATCAAGTACAGAGCTAAAAAAGTTTTTAAAGCTGTGGACCAATAAAGAAATGTAATCGAATTGGATTATTATCATTCGAAATACCTGATGCGATATCTAATCGAATTGGTCCAATTGGAGATCTCCAGCGGATACCAACACCGACACTGTATTCTGTTGGGTTGCTAAATTGTTTGTCATAAGCATTACCAAAGTCTGAGAACACAGCAGCACGCCAGCCATCTTTAAATTGATAGTTATATTCTAAGGAACCAACCCCTAAGGCTTGCCCACCCAATTTATAGCCATTTTCTTCTGGTGATAAACTCTTATAGTCGAAACCACGTAAAGATTGATCACCACCCGTAAAGAAACGTAAGTTATAAGGCACTTTATTAAAATCATCTGTAAAGATATAGCTGGCATCACCGCGCCCAACGAATTGATGATTGTCATTTTCACCCAATGAATAAATAAAACGCCAGCCCGCACTTACAATTGCCATATTGGCATCTGAGAGTAAAGACTCAGTCCCCAATTCCACTTTATAAGTCTGTTTGAATCCGCGCGTTGGGTTTAAACGGGTGTTGGTATTGGTTTTTGATGCTTCATAACCTAACAGCAAAGATTCTTGCTCAGAATCAATTCCTGAAACTTTGAATGCATCAGGCAATTTATCGACATCCACATCACCTTTTTTGGTCAAGCGATCTAAGCGATAACGTAAACCAAAGGTATGTTGCCAGTCCCCCAGTGGATTTTTAATCACACGCTCACCGCCCAGTACAGCAGATTCGACCAATAGGTTTACATCTGGACCAATGTCATCACGAGTTTCGCGCTCATAACCACCAACAAGGTTAAAGTAATCATTTAATGGATGTTTATACGGAATACTGTAACGACCATCAATCGATTGACGGATTTCTGAAACCTCGACGTTGGCATCGAAAGAATGACCATATTTATTGACGATGGCCCGACGATACTGAGTACGAATACGCGCACCAGTATCTGTACCGTAACCAATACCAGTTTCAAGGCTATTTAAACGATCGGCATTCAGCGTCACCACAACAGGAATTTTGCGTTCTGCTCGTGCTTGTTCTTCGAGCTTCTGACGTTCTTCATCGTCATCATCATGTGCAGGCGGCATCGGCATTGAACGAGCCAATGCATAAGGTTGTGCAGGTTCAGCACCAGAGAACTGTGATTCATCTACAACATCCTGTGTTACTTCTTGTGCCGAAGTGATTTTTGCACGGGCAAGATCTGCTTTTTGTTGACTATTCATCAATTGTGATTCTTGCACACGTTGCTGATCAACCAAAGCTTGTAAGTCAGGTGGTAAATCCAACGGTGGTTGAATGGCATCCGGTTTGATCGTATCAACCAAGGTATAGTTAAAATAACGGGTATTGGTTAAGTTATTTGCCAAAGCATTGACACGCCAGAAGGCATAATCATCGCCCTCTTTCCAAGGTGCCAAGCTATCTAGGACCTTCTGTGTAAGTGGCAATGGCTTGCTCGGATCACTCATCCGATACTCAACTTTCTTTAATTTATATCGCTCGCCTGTTTCATAATTTAAATTAATTTCAGCAGTTTTTTCTGGTTGTGTGATTTTGACATCATGTAATCGCCAAAATGCATCGAAATAACCGTTATCCGAAGCCACCGTGGTAATTTTGGTTTTGGTTGCTTCATAAGCGCCATGATTAAAAATATCGCCGACATCTTGCTCTGGAATTAATCGAATCACTTGGAATTGCGGGGTATTGGCACCTGCCCCAGTGAATTCAATATTTTGTTCTTTAATCTTAACGGGTTCATTTGGTACTACAATGACTTTCACTTTGCTTTCACTTTCTTTCACAAAAGTATAAGTGGCATTGTAATAACCTACTGCCTGTGCCGCCTGATTGGTCAAAGCACGCAATTGCGGTAAGGCAACATTAAAATCTTCAAAGGATTCTTGAGTGAAGCTAGATAGTTTGGCTTTGATATTCAGTGCCAAAATCGCAGGTGCGCCAGTCACATCTGCAGAAATACGCGGAATTTTATCCGTACTGAGTAAATTATCTGGACGGAAACGATTCACTATTCGTTTAAAGAATCCAACCTTTTCCTGCGGTTGATCAGACTTAGGCTGCAAATCAGCTAATGTTTTACCAGTTTCATTGGCCTCAACCACAATCTTACTATCCGCTTGAATCTCACCCATTAACTGGTCAATATTCAGCGGTGCTTGCTTGATTTCAGTCAGCTCAGTCTGTGATGCGTCGGCAATAATTGGTGCTGGATTCTTTGCAGTATTCTCACGATACGCTTGCGCTTCGTTCTTTGCATCTTCTGCAACACGGAAAATTTCATTTGCCATACCTTGATCCACAGGAATCACAGGCAAATTTTCTAAATTGTCATCCAACTGAATCGGTTTCAATTCGTTAATTTGATTAGTGGATTGTTGTTGTTCTTTTAACGCAGCCAAACTGTCTTGCCCTGGCAATACCCCTTGATCTGCAAGATTGATTGCTGGAACTGTTGGCGCGGCCGCTACAACCGCCAATTCGATCGGCTGTTCGGTCTGTTCAACTGCTTGATTTTCAGGCATAGTTAAATTTTGCTCTTGAGCATAAACACCTGATATGCAAGAACTAATTAAAAAACCACTACAAATAAGTTTAGGAAAACCCTGCATTTTAAAAATTAAATGCATAGAATGAACCAGTGTCGACTGTTTAAACTTCGTTTTAGATGGCATGTAAAACTCTAAATTTGTTTTTTAATTTATCGTTTTTGATGGGTGAAATAACTTCAAATCTTTGATTTTTCATCCAATCAGACCTTGGTATCATACATGCATTTCATCACCTTTTTACAGTTCGTCACATTTTTTTATAAATCACAATGAAGTGAACACACGATGAAACAAGACGAGCACTTAATGACATCACGTCGGTTCGCCCCGATGTTTTTCACTCAGTTCTTTGGCGCACTTAATGATAATGTTTATAAGCAAGCGCTGCTTTTAGTTATTACCTATGGGTGGATTCAACAACAAAGTGCCCCTGTCAGTACCTTAAATAATTTAGCTGCTTTATTATTCATATTGCCCTACTTCTTTTTCTCAGCGACTGCTGGTCAAATTGCCGACAAGTACGAACGATCACAGTTGATTCGCTTTATTAAAATATTAGAAATCGTGATCATGTTGATTGGTACCGCTGGCTTCCTACTTGGAAATTTATGGTTACTCTTGTTCGCCTTATTTTTAATGGGAACCCATTCAACCTGCTTTGGCCCGATCAAATACGCCATTCTGCCTGAGATTTTAAAACCACAAGAGTTAATGTCAGGCAATGCGCTGTTCCAATCTGGCACCTCCATTGCGATTTTGCTGGGGATGATTCTAGGTGGTGCTGTGATTGCTTCTTCTGAAGGCAATCTGTTATGGATCAGTGTCACCGTTGTGGTGATCGCATGCTTAGGCTATTTATGTAGCCGTTTTATTCTGCCACAGAAAGTTGCAGCACCCGATTTAAAAATTGATTGGAACTTCATTCGTACCAGTTTTCAAACCATCAAATATGCAAAAAGCATCCCCGTTGTATTTGTAATTCTGTTAGGTAACTCTTGGTATTGGTTTTATGGCGCAACCTACTTAACCCAAATTCCACAACTGACACAACAAAATCTACATGCTTCCGAAAATGTGGTAAGCCTGTTGCTTACCTTTTTCTCGGTCGGGATTGGTGTTGGCTCTTTACTTTGCCGAAAAATTGGTGGGTCAGATATTAATATCAAGATGGTGCCTTATGGCGCAATTGGTTTAACCGTTTTTGCGCTATATCTGGCAGCAAGTCTAGCCTTTGTGCCTGAACGTACAGGTGAGTTACTCAGCTTAAAAGATATGTTTACACTCGGTGCCGTCTATTATCATGTGATGTTGGCAGTGACTTTGCTGGGCATTAGCGGTGGATTCTATATTGTGCCACTCTATGCCATGATGCAGGCCTATTCACCACGCTCACACCGAGCGCGTGTTGTCGCAGCAAATAACATTTTAAATGCTGTATTTATGGTCTCTTCCGCAGTTTTTTCAATTTTAATCTTAAGCATTTTAAAAATTGATATTAAAATATTATTTACCATTACCGCAGTTTTAAGTGCAATTTTTTCATTTTGGTTATTAAAACGCCTAAAACCTTTATTGGAAAATGCTCCCAATACTTTAGAGGATTAATCTATGCGTCATTACACAGGTCTCGATAAAATGATTCATTCGTTTGATCAAGCCTTACGTAGTTTGGTACCAGGTGCAACCAGTGCACAACGGACGAATCCTGCCAATGATGAACCTTCACAACTTTGCGTCAGTGATGCCCGTCATGTTGCAGGTTTGATGCGAGTTAATCATAGTGGTGAAGTCTGTGCTCAAGCGCTTTATCATGGTCAGGCACTCACTGCAAAATTACCGCATGTCCGTGAAGAAATGCAGCAAGCGGCGATTGAAGAGCAAGACCATTTGGCGTGGTGCGAAGATCGTTTAAAAGAACTAGATAGCCACACCAGTGTATTAAATCCAATTTGGTATGGCCTATCTTATGGTATGGGTGCGATTGCAGGGATTGCAGGCGATAAATATAGTCTAGGTTTTGTCGCAGAAACTGAACGTCAAGTTAGCCAACACTTACAGGAACACATTCAACAACTTCCTGCACATGATGAACGTTCACGTAAAATTTTAGTCCAGATGAATGAAGATGAATTGCATCATCGTGATACCGCCTTAGAAGCAGGTGGTGTAGACTTACCTGCGCCTGTACGGATTACAATGACTGCCATTTCAAAACTCATGACTAAAACCAGTTATTATCTTTAAGTTATCCAAGGGAATTATTGCGAGGTAATTCCCTTTTGTTTTAACAGATACAATCAAAAATTAACGAAAGATAATTTTGCCTTTATCAGTTGAATAACGGTCACTCCAAAAGCTTTGCGACTGCTTATCTAAATCAGTAAAAATCGTGTAGTCGATTTTACCCTGTCTAAAACTCAACTGATCATTCTTCTTTACTGCAATAACACGCGTGTCATTCACCCAAACCCGCTGCTGCTGATCAATTTTAATCAAAGCCAATGTTGAACCATCTGATCTTTCTGCAATCCACTGTGGTTGTTGTGTCGATATACTCGAACTAGGTACTTCTACCGTTTGCTCGACAAATCCCGCCTGGCTATTTTCCTCTTTGCTTTTCGTTATATCACAGCCCTGTGCTTCACTGACTTGGGTGCAACCTGATTGTTCTAATTGTTGTCGATATTTGGCATCAATTGCATAGGCTGAGTTCATGCTGCCACAGAGGATAATCCCTACAGCAATAAGTAACTTGGCTTGCATAAATAATTCCTTCATTATTCGCTTGTTATCTATTTAAACATCCTTGTATACAGGCGTATGTAACTCAAGTGTGTTCGTCGCAAACAAAAAATCCATGGACGCAGCCATGGATTTTTAAATCATCACTCAAGCATCACTGCTTAATACAAACCATGTTCGGCCTTAAAGCGTTCTAGATTTCGAACAGCTTGATGGTAACGTGACTGTACCCAACTACTATTGATGCGCAAATCATATAAACGTTTTTGATAATCATCCCGAACTTTACTTGAAAGGTCTTTACGTTCCAGCTCTTTCAAATAACGGTTCATATCATTTTGAGAACGATCAAACTCTGAATCTGCTTGATAATATTCATTGGCAACTTGATAGTAGCTGCGCAAGGATTCACGTTTTTCGATTGGGCAAACCCGAATATCACCACGACCTTCGAGCGCTTCACTAAATATAATTTCTGGTCGGCAATAATAGCCTAGACCTTTTTGATACCCTTGCTCATATAACTTTTGATTGGGCACAATATTGGCTTTTTGACAGGAAGAATAGTATTTATCTAAACGGGATTCATGCCCATCGGAGCCATCTCTTTCACCCACATTAAACCAATTTGCTGTTTTGCATTGCTCGACACTCATCGCCGCACAACCCGAAAGTAAAACCGTTAAAGTCGATAAAATTAAAATAAGTTTCATAAAAAACTTCCTATTATTATAGTGTTACCTCATTAAAGTATTACATTGTAATGACAGGATAATGCATGCTTTGAAGATAGGCTAAATCTGCGTGCTGCCATAAATCATATAGAGGAATTTTTACATCCAAAGCCAATGGTAACTTTTTTGGATTAAATTGCATATGATCTAAAGTTTCACCCCATGCGATGACATCAATATCCAAACTGATATGGTGTGATGGACGAACTCGACCAGATTGCATTTCTAATTGTTTAAGGATTTCCGTCACTTCATCGACACAAAGGCGACTCTTTAATAGGCAGGCAGAATTCCAATAATCAGCCCCGATCCCATCCCGACATGGAATTTCATAAATCGGAGAAAATTCCACTGCGCCCAAACTTGAGAGCTGTTCATAAGCAAAAGTGAAATTTTGTTGTTGCTGGACATTACTCGCCAGTGCGAGCGCAAAAATTGTTTCTGTTGCGTTCAAGGCGAATTCCTACTGCATTGGCTTGTGCAATGATGGCGGGTTTGCGAATGGTGATACTGATCGATTCGATCGAGGGGAAAGTCGTAAATAGACATTCAAGTACCAATTGAGCAGCGTGCTCAATCAGTTTCGGTTTCGCCTCTTGTATGACTTGAGCTGCAAGCTCGCAGATTTGCGCATAGTTTAGCGTATCTTCTAGCTCATCCGAGTGTGCAGCTTGTGATAGATCATTATGAATGGTGAGATCTAGCATTAAAGGTTGAATAATCTGGCGTTCCCAATTGAAACAGCCAACCACAGTATCAACCTTCAATCCTTCAATTATAATGGCATCCATAATGACCTAATGAACCGATAAATAAATTAATGCTTTAAAAACGAAGCAGGTTCAATATTGTGAACCATTTTTAAACGTTGGTCAGCATAAATATCGATATATGGTGCGAGAACACGCATGAAACGATCAAAATATAGCATTTGCTTGAATAACAAAGCGAAGTCACGCGGGAATTTGATACCGTGACGCTCGCCTACAGCTACCATGTCCATCATGATGTCATTCAAATCTGCTGGATTGGAACTGAGAATTTCTTGTGGATCTGCCAATAACACACCACTAAATAAACGCTCTAAATCATCAGCCAATACTTGGGTATCAATTTTCTGATGGGTCATACCCATTTTCAGCATGTTTTCAGCCATTGCGTTGTAATTGGTATGCTGTAAAGCATCCATAAACGCCATACATGCTGTCCATACTTCAGGGTTTAACTGCCCAACAATACCGAAATCAATAAAACCAATACGCCCATCTTCAAGTAACATCAGATTACCTGCATGTAAATCCGCATGGAAACTCTTACATAGCATTAAGCTGCCAAACCAAGTATTCATCGCAGTAATCAAGACTTGCGTCGGGTCTTTAGCGTATTGTTTCACCACATCAAAGTCAGTCAATGACACACCATATAAACGCTGCATCGTGAGCACACGGCGAGTCGAAAACTGGTGATAAACTTTTGGCGCAGTTGCAGCTTGGTTACCAGACACATTTAAGTACTGGATAAAATCATCCAAATTCTGAGCTTCTTCAATAAAATCAACTTCACGTACCATACGTGTTTTGATCTCATCTACAATTTCAGAAAGCGACGCAAACTTGATTTTTGGCACAGCTTTTTCTAAAAGTTTTGTCGCCCAATGCACCACATTTAAGTCGGTATATAAAATGGTTTCTACACCAGGTTTTTGAACCTTTAATACCACATCTTCGCCCGTGACTAATCGAGCAGCATGGACTTGTGCAATTGAGGCGGAAGCCAAAGGTTTTTCGTCAATAAAACTGAAAATTTCATTGAGATTGCGACCTTCGAACTCTTCTGCCAATACTTTTTGAATATAGCTAAACGGTAAAGTAGGCGTTTGATCTAAACAGCCTTGGAATTCCTGAACATATTCACGTGGGAATAAAGACGGCGTACTGGCAATAAATTGTCCCAGTTTGATATAAGTCGAGCCAAGCGACTCAAAGGTCTCACGCATAAGTTTGGCGTTGCTTGGTTTTTCAGTTGCATATTTCACACCTGCTTGTGCTGCAACCACCACTGTTTCACCAATACGTGCAACAGATCGTAATCCATCGAATAAAATATTTCTTTTCATAATCTTTCTTGCCTCACAGATGGCATTAGTTTAGCAAATTTTGCTCAATTTACCGATCAAGTTGCCTGACAAACTGGACAATTTACATCTTTTTCAAATTTAAGAATGCGTTGCGATAAATTCAAACCATTCCAAAGCAACAGTTTTTGCTTGAGTGGCATCAGACCAAGCCCTAAAAACAGCAAAGTGTGATGTGCTTGTAATGACGCTATCATTACAGGCGTAGTTGCCAATACACCTGACTCTGCACAGCGTAGGCCTTCATTGGCATGCTCTTCTTTTGGAAAGAGGCATTCATAACAAGCTGAATCCGATTCCACCATAAACATCTGCCCTTCAAAACCGATGGCTGAAGCACTGATGAGTGGTACTTGATGCTTTTTACACACCGCATTGACCAGATAACGGGTGGTAAAATTATCACAGCCATCTAAGACTACATCTTGATGCTGTACGAGTTCATCAGCATTCGTTTCATCGAATCGTATATTTTGATAGCTGACCTGTATATGTGGATTAATGTCTTGTAGATGTTTTGCCAAAATTTCGGCTTTATATCGACCTAAATCATTTGCTGTAAATGCGATTTGTCTTTGAAGATTACTTATCTCAATAGTATCAGCATCAACAATGGAAATTTTCCCCACACCTGCGCGTGCTAGTAGCTCAGCACTGGTACAGCCAATTCCCCCTGCACCGATAATCAGTACATTGGCAAGTTTGAGTTTTTCTTGTGCTTCGATATCCCAACCATCTAATAAAATCTGACGACTATAGAGATGCATTTCCTCATTGCTTAGCTCAAATTCGTTTTCTAAATGGTCTGACACGTGACTTGCTTCTTTATCATCAAGGGTAATGCTGATTTTAAGTCGATGTAGGATTTGAGGAAAGTAATAAATTGGAACGAACACTATTTTCTTTTGACAAAAAGCTATTTTTACCCCAATATTTTTCTTACTCCTTAACAGCTTAATAAAATCAATAAGTTACTATATCAGTTAAAAACTTTGGGTATTTATGCCTTTTTGATTTTAACTTTATGTTTTAGCTTATATTATTTTCATTATTTTATAGTTCATGACGGCATACATCACATAAATTAATGTTCTAACTGGAGATAAGATTTAAATCGAAAACCACGATGTATCAAAGCATTTAAAGAAATAGGAAATCGAAATCTGGCAGTTTGTAATACTTGAAGAACCCATGTTTTTTCAGCTAAAAATTCAAATAAGATCTTATCATCACATATCCTCGGGCCAGTAAAGATATCTGTCTGATAAGCTAACCCTATCCATAATGACTCCAACAATATATTTTTATCCAGATCGACTAACGCCAAAGTTAAAGTTTCCTCAAAGATACAATCATGGCTAAGGAAAAGAAGATAGCAGTGAGAATATACACATACCACACCTTCTAACACTTTACCCTCAACCATAACCCCTGTCTTTTTCCCCTTAATCATCACTTCAGACTGAGGCGAACACTTATCTGTCATATCTTGGATCGATTCTAAACCAATATAATCAGCCACATACATATTCAACTTTGCCTAATAAAATGATTACCGATTATATTTCCATCTATTACTTTGACTCTACTTCCGATCATGCATCATTTCATAAGACTGCGCTCTTAATAAATCTTCTTTAGTCCCAAAGGATTGATTACGTAACTGACTAATCGATTGCTGCTTACTGGCATCACTCGCATCACTTTTTAAAATTTGGTCACGTTCAGCCAAATATCCATTCACCTGCGTTTGCCATCCTGCTTCTTCTTGATCAACCTTTTCCAAACGATCAGCTGCATCGGGCCCTAATAAACTTTCACGCATATTGCGAAGCTCTTGTGCAGAACCGCCCTTTTCCCGTACCTCTTGCGTCAGTTGCTGCAATTCAGCAAATTGCATCGAAACCCGAACACCATCAGCCAAAGTTGTTGGAAGTTGATCAATCAATTTCGCCAACTCAGCCGCCTTTTGCTGAGCGGTTAGGGTTTTATTGGCATGGATACGCATTTGATCGATATTAAACTGGTTCAAATTACGTTCATTGCCAAATAAAGCATTGATCTCAGCGGCATTAAAAAACTGCTGTTGTACTTTGTACATCTGCTCAACCACTTTTTGATAACCATCAATATCACCCGTTTTAAAATTACCCGTCGGTTTTATATTTTTTAAAGCGTGCGTATAGGCAACATATTGATCTAGCAGATAACTGGCATAACTTGAAGCCGTGTCAGGTAAAGTCGCACTGAGATACTGTCGAATATCGGCAATCAATTCTGTTTCTGTTTTTTCACCTAAACTAGAAAAGAAATAATCAAAACAGCTGCGAATACCAACCGTTAAAATCAATTTACCATTGGCATCAACCTGAATCGGGCAGTCAATTTCGGTGCCTCGCAATGAAGATGCCAATTCAGGCATTTTGCCTTTTTGATTATTTTGCTGACTTGCCTCTAAGCCATTTTCTGAAACCTGTGATTGAGCTTGCTGATTCGGCGCATGCTGGCTATTTTGAGCATCGGGTTTAAATATCCAATAGATTAAAGCCAATAAGAGCAATAAACATGCGATTAAAACTATACTGATGGTTTTATTATTCAAAAATTTACCGTTCATCATCCCTTGCTCTATTTATCATTCTTTCTTTGTTTGAACCGTTAAGAACTAAAGGAGCAACGGATTGCCCCTTTAGCAAATGAATTATAAACCTTGATTTTTTAAACGATTTGCTTGAGTACGATATGGTGTCACTGGGTTTTGTAAGAATCCGACTAAACCAAGGATCTGATTCACTTCATCCAAATGGTTAAATGCATAATTGTCACGAATCACGGTGCCCAAATGACTTGAACAACGTGGCACCAAGCCATCATTTTCACCAGAAATCAGTAAAGAAGTTGCTGTTAATGCATAATCCATTGGATCTAAAGCATTGGTAAATGGACTGGTTCCACTCCATGAATAATAACGCACACCATTGACCAGTTCTGTTCCTGAACCACATGCTGTGGTTGGTACACCTGCTGGGAAGCGTTGGTTAAAGTTAGCTGAACCACTGGTGGTTAATGAATTTAAGCCCGCCAGTGCATCTTGATCATAATAATGCCCTGAACCAATACCCACCAATGAGAAGAAGGCATTTACCCCTGCTGCGATCACGGGTGCGAGTACTGGACCCACAGGTGACTTAACCACTGAGTCAACCACATCTGCAACATCTGAACCTTTGGTTGGACCACCCACTGCTGTGACTGACGCAACTTTGTTAGGCAACAAACTTGCGACATAACGAACCGATTGAGAGCCATGACTATGGCCAATTAAGTTAATTTTCTCCGCACCTGTAATTGCCAATACTTGCTTCGCCTGTAGCAACAATTGCTCGCCGCGTACCTCCGATGAATTAAAAGAAGCTTGCTGTGCAACGAAGACATTCGCACCATTACCCACCAAGTCCTCGGTAATGCCATTCCAATATTGCAAAGGACCAACAGCAGAGAAGCCTGCCATCCCGTGCGCAAGTAGAATTGGATACTTAGTTTTTGCATAGCTTGATGTAACACTGGTGCTACCGCCGACTGAACAAGAGTTCACATTACAGTTTTGCCATGATGCCTTTGGTGCAAAAAAATCGAACAAACCTGCATGTACCACAGATCCACTACTCACCAACATGCCCGCCATTAGCGCCATGACATTTAAATATTTTTTCTTCACGTTTTGCTCCTAGCATTTTTCATTTTTATTACAACGATTTAGTCTTTTTCTTCGTATCTGGAATCATTCCGAGCATACAAACGACTGGCAAAAATTATACTCCTTCGAAATATTGTGTGATTTTTAGACTAAAACAAACTGTGCCAAAATCATAACAATTCGTGCCAAAATTACGCTGGATTGAAAAAATTCCGATGAATGCACATTTTCAAATCCATCACTCTGCTTTAATTTCAGAATGAATTGGATCAGCTTTAAAATGGAATTTACTTCGCACTATGAGTATTCCCCGTCTTCATAATCAGCATTTTATTAGCAGCTCTTATGCACATCTACTGAGTGAGGTGGTATCACAATGGAATATTTCAGCTGAAACCTTATTTTGGGGCACTGGTGTTGAGATCGAAAAACTATCTGATCTCAATGATAAAATTAGCCTGAATGCCTTTAAAAAAGTAATTGCCCGAACCATTGAGTTAACACAAGAACAAGGCATCGGTTTTTATGCAGGTACGCAGTTAAAGATTAGTTCACACGGCTTACTCGGTTTTACCGTTGCCATTTCAAAAAATGCTTTAGAAGCCATTGAAACTATTAATCAATTTGTCAGCTTGCAATGTTCATTTGTCGAACTAAATTTTAAAGTTGAAAATGAGCTCGCCTATTACAGTATCGCTTATGATCGTTCCTTGCTGAATTTTAATGATGAATCAGACACACAAGCCTACGAATTTAGCTGTATTTTCTTTCTGACTGGTTTTGTACATTTAGTCCGTTTCTTTATTCCAGATTTCAAACCAAGTGTTGATCTACAATGTAAATATCCAGCGTATTTTTCTCGTTTTACGGAGATATTGACATCGACTTTTGCAGACATACGTTATGAACAGCCTTATACCCGCTTAATTGCCGCTGCAACTTTTCTAGATGCACCACTCAGTATGGCCGATCCACTCACCGCAGAAAAATTTAAATTACTGTGCCAAAAAGAATTGGATGAACTGCTTGCGACTCAGGATATTTTACAACGGGTTAAATATCTAATTGATGATAAAACAGAAGGCTTACTGAGTATTGATCAAGTTGCTCAAAAGCTAAACCTGACCAAAAGAACTTTACAACGGATGTTGCAAGAAAAAATGATCAGCTTTCAAATGCTGTACGATGAAGTCCGAAAGGAAAAAGCCAAGAAACTGATGCTGAATCCATTTATGACCAAAGATGAGCTGGCTAAAAAGCTGGGGTATTCCTCTCTTTCAAGTTTTAATCGTGCCTATAAACGTTGGGAAATTGAATAAAATTTTAGGGAAGTTTATGTAACAATGGAGCGATGTCTCAACCTTGTGGATGTTATATGAGTCACCCAGAAATTACCGCTGTTGAACTATCCAAAGCCTATCGCCTGCTCAATCATGGTCCGACAGTTTTGGTTTCTGCTCAGTATGGGCAAGAACGCAATGTCATGGCCGCAGCTTGGGCATGTGCTTTAGAATTAACACCTGCAAAGGTCACTGTGGTCTTGGATAAAAGTACCAAGACTCGCCAATTGGTTGAGCAAAGTGGCTATTTTGCCTTACAAATTCCCTGCTATGCGCAAATTGATATGGTGCATCAGCTCGGAACTATCAGTCAGTTTGATCAACCGAATAAATTAGAAGATTGTGAAACTGAATTGTTTTACCAAGATGATTTTCCTGTCCCACTGGTAGCAGGTAGTCTGGCTTGGCTGATCTGTAAAGTGATTCCAGAACTACACAATCAACAAGCGCATGATCTATTTATCGGCTCGGTGGTGGGTGCTTGGGCTGATTCACGGGTATTTCGTGATGGGCATTGGCACTTTCAAGAAACCAGTAAAGCGTTGCGTAGTCTGCATTATATTGCAGGCGGTACATTTTATCTGATTGGTGATGAAGTTAAGGCCAAATAGTCTTTGCTATAAGGCAAGGCCAAACCAGCTTTGCCTGTTTTTATTGATCATTGATTTTCATCAATTCACGATACATAAGATCTAAAAATTGCTGCTGTTCTTGGTCATTTTTAAAGTAACGTTGATAAAGAACACTACAGCTTTGCACATCAGCAATATTGGCTTTATTAAATGACCAATCCTTTCGATCTATGATGCTGATACCTAGATCATCATCACAGCTCTGCCATAGCTGAGAAAATCTGGTTCGTTTATCTGCATCTAGTTTTTTAAAATCGGCATGTACAGAATAGCCGCGCATAGCTGAATTAAAAAACTGCGAAATCATGGTGACTGGCACACCACCCCAATCGATACTTTGACCAATGGGCAATCGAATATCGGTCAGTTTATTTTCTAACATAATCTGGTCTTGTTTGCCTTTTTTGAAGTACTGTTCCTTATAGACCAAGGTCGTTCCAGCTGGAACATGAATTTTTTTAACCAACATCGGTTGCTGTGTCACATAGTAGGGATAATTCGGTCTTGAATTGCCACCCGTCGGGTTCATATTGCCCACACAGCCTGCTAAAGACACAGTCATTGCAGCAGATAAAAAATCATTGCTTTCATCGTTGTTATTATCATCCAAATAAGTATTCTTGTTCGACCTTAAAGCGAAATCGATTCGGAAACAATATTAAATACCAAAGTAAAAAACCGTTGTGAGATCCACAACGGTTTTTTAATCAAACCAGAGCTTAATGTCCGAATCAAAATAAAACTTATTTCGCTGCCATACGAATTGCACCATCCAAACGGATCACCTCACCATTCAAATAAGAGTTTTCAGCAATATGCGCCACTAAACGCGCGAACTCTTCTGGGCGACCTAAACGTGATGGATAAGGTACCATTTGTCCTAAGGCATCTTGTACATTTTGAGGCAAGCCTTTCAACATTGGGGTTTCCATAATCCCTGGAGCAATGGTCATGACACGAATACCATGCCGTGCTAACTCACGTGCAATCGGTAAAGTCATCGCCACCACAGCACCTTTTGATGCTGAATAAGCCGCTTGTCCAATCTGACCATCAAAGGCAGCCACTGACGCTGTATTTACAATCACGCCTCGATCTTCATCGCCTTCAGCAACAGTATTTTTGCTCATGGCCTCCGCTGCGAAACGCAACATATTGAATGTACCTGTCACGTTGATGTGCAAGGTTTTAGAGAACATCGCCAAATCATGTACGCCTTCTTTACCGACGACTTTTGCAGATGGGCCAATGCCGGCACAGTTGATCAAACCATAAACGCTGCCATGTTTCGCCAATACATCTTTAAAAAACTGTTCTGCTGCCGCTTCATCGGTCACATCCAGTTTTACAAATTCTGCTGCTGCACCCAAGGTCTGCGCTTGTTGTTCGCCAGCGTCGATATTCATATCGACGAGTGTCACAGAAGCACCTTTTTCAACTAAATATTCTGCTGTTGCTGCACCTAGGCCCGAACCGCCACCTGTAATAACAAAATGTTTTCCCTGAATTTTCATTTACGTTTCCTATCAAATTAAAGATATAAATTTTTATAACTAAGCCTAAAGGCAAGTATTTTCCGATACAATTTCAAAAAGTAGCAAATTTGCTGCGGCTTTTGAGCATTCGATTTCATTCTTCTCCTGTATTTTATTGATATATGAACAAAAACCTCAACCTCGATCTTAATTCGGCTAAGGACACTATTTCAAATGCTTTAATTCGTGAAGCATTAAGTGTTGCTGCAAGTCGTGGGTTGAATATTGTCAATATCGCCAATCGTGCAGGTATTTCAGCAGAGCTCTTAACCTCCTCCAAGGCGCGAGTGCCTGTGACCCAATGTGCTCAGTTATGGGTCGAGCTTGCTGAAAGTATGAATGATGAGTTTCTCGGTATGGACACTCATCCCATGCGCCGAGGCAGTTATAGCCTATTAGCCAAATTAGCGTTTAATGCCGAAACGCTGGAGCAAGCCATCCAAGAAATTTTAAAATTTTTAAGTTTGGTGCTGGATGATATTCGGGGTGAATTGATTCAAAAAGGCAGTAAGGCCTATCTGATCTTGCATGATCGTGAGCACCCAAAACGGATGTTTACCTATTCAACCTATTTAATGTTGGTGCATAGTTTGATGTGTTGGTTGAGTGATCAGCGCATTGGCTTTCATAAAATGAGTTTTAGATGCCACCCGCCTGTGGAAATACAAGATTATCGGGTGCGTTTTTGCGAGAACATTCAATTTAATGCCGAGCAAAACCAAATCGAGTTTGACGCGCATTATCTCAAGCATAAAATCAAAAAAGATAAACAAGCACTCAAAGATTTTCTCAAACACACGCCTTATAACCTGATTGTACGCTTTAAAAATGAGAACTCGTTAAGCTTGCAAATCCGCCGTCAACTGCTGCTACAGCCACCATCACAATGGGACGAGCTGAAAGAGATTGCACAGCAATTGAATATGTCGACTGCCACCATTCAACGCCGCCTAAAGCAAGAAGGCGTCAGTTATCAGCAGCTTAAAAATGATATTCGCTGTGATATTGCCATTGAACGACTGAGTAAAAGTAATGATTCAATCCAGAACATCAGTGATGATTTGCATTTCCATGATCCCAGTGCTTTCCATCGTGCCTTTAAAAAATGGACGGGTGTCAGTCCCGGCAGCTACAGAAAGTCTTCACCCAATAAAAAGAAACGCTTGGGGCATTTAGAATAATCGAAGGAATAAGCTATGTATTTACCTGAAATATTTGAAGAAACAGATCTTGAAAAATTATACCAACTGATTCAGGACTACCCTTTTGCCACGCTAATAAGTCATAGTTCTGAAGGCTTAGAAGCCAATCATTTACCCTTTCATTTACTACGTGATGAGCACAGCCACGCAGCGACGCTGATTGCACATATTGCCAAGAATAATCCGCTACATACTCAAATTGAAAATGGTGCAACAGTTTTAATTATTTTTCAGGGTGAACAAGGTTATATCTCACCGAATTGGTATCCAAGCAAGCAACAACACCATCGACATGTACCCACATGGAACTATCAAGTGGTTCACGTCAAAGGAAGCATCAATTTCTTACATGATGAAAAAGCACTACGCGGCATCTTGGCCAGACTGACACGTACCCATGAAGCCAAACAAGCAACGCCTTGGAAAATGTCGGATGCACCAGACGAATATATTGCTCAGGAATTGCAAGGCATTGTCGGGATCGAAATTCCAATCTCACAGATCACAGGAAAGTTTAAACTCAGCCAAAATCGGGAAAAGCCAGATGCTTTGGGCGTGGTGGATGGACTGCAACTACAAGGTGAAAGCCGTTTAGCCAATGCAGTACAACACTATATTGAGGATTAAGCCTGCTTTTGTCCTAAGCTGACACGATCATTACCACCATAATCCTGAATGGTTTTAATCTGGCTAAAGCCATGCTGCTCAAAAATATCTCGTACTGCTTGACCTTGGTCATAACCATGTTCAAGCACAATCCAGCCGTTCGGTTTAAGCCAGTCTTTACCTTGGGTGATGATAATCTCAATATCTGCCATACCCTGCTTATCTGCGATCAATGCACGCTCAGGCTCCGACTTGAGCTTTTGCATATGCACATCGTCAGGATCAATATAAGGCGGATTAGATACAATCAGATCAAACTGTTGCTGTTCTAAAGCCGAAAACCAAGCACCACAAGCAAACTTGACCTGCATGAGACCATGTCGCACGGCATTGTCCTGAGCCACCTCTAAAGTTGGTGCATAGATATCAGTTGCAGTCACTTGCCAGTGTGGACGCTCGCTCGCAAGTGCCAAAGCAATCGCCCCCGTTCCCGTGCCTAGATCGACAATGTTGGCCTGTTGATCAATTGGAAGCTTTAATACTGTTTCGACAAGGATTTCAGTATCGGGACGTGGCACTAAAGTATCATGGGTGACTTTTAAATCGAGTGTCCAGAAAGGTTGTGAACCAGTGACATAGGCCAAAGGTTCACCTTGTTCGATACGAGCCAGCCCATCTAAATAAGCTTGCTCTTGTATTTCTGTTAGTTCTTGCTCAAGTCTTAATTTAAGTTCTAAGGCATTAATCCCCAAAAGATGCTCGAGTAACCATGCCGCCTCTTGACGTTCATAGCTATCTATTTCGCCTTTGATTTCTAATGCTTGAGCAATATTCATTAGCCGCCATTTTCCTGTGCAAGCATCGCCAACTGATCTGCTTGATATTCGCGATGCAAACTATCTAACAGTTCCGTTAAATCGCCTTCCATAATCGCATCCAACTTATATAAAGTCAGGTTAATACGATGATCGGTCATACGACCTTGCGGGTAGTTATAAGTACGAATACGCTCTGAACGGTCACCTGAACCAACGAGGTCACGGCGCATTTCTGAGGTTGCTGCATCAGCAGCCGCACGTTTTGCATTTTCTAAACGTGAGACTAACAAAGCCATCGCTTTGGCTTTGTTCTTATGCTGTGAACGCTCTTCCTGACATTCCACTACCACACCCGATGGAATATGGGTAATACGCACCGCTGAATCGGTTTTGTTAATGTGCTGACCACCCGCACCAGATGCACGATAGGTATCAATACGCAAATCGGCTGGATTGATTTCTACTGTGGTATCCACATCAACTTCTGGCAGAATCGCAACGGTACAAGCCGAAGTATGTACACGGCCTTGTGATTCAGTCGCAGGAACACGTTGTACACGATGTGCACCACTCTCAAATTTCAAACGACCATAAACACCTTCGCCATCAATACGGCAAATGATTTCTTTGTAGCCGCCGTGCTCGCCTTCATTTTCAGAAAGCACTTCAATACGCCAGCCTTGTGTTTCTGCGTATTTGCTATACATACGGAATAAATCACCCGAGAAGATCGCAGCTTCATCACCGCCTGTACCCGCACGCACCTCAAGATAGGCCGCGTTGGCATCATTTGGATCTTTCGGAATCATCAATACATTCAATTGCTCTTCAAGTGCAACCAAAAGTGCTTTGTTTTCTTTAATTTCTTCTTCTGCCATATCTTTGAAATCAGGATCCGACTTCATCATTTCAGCAGTTTCGATATCTTCTTCAGCTTGACGATATTTGCTCCAAACCTCAGTGATTTCAGTTAAATCATTGTGTTCACGAGACAGTTTACGAAAACGTTTATTGTCCGAAATTACTTCTACATCAGCGAGTAATGCAGTCAGCTCTTCATGACGATCACAAAGTTGATCGAGTCTTAAACGGAGTGATGCTTTCATGGGCGGAATATCTCAAAATCTAAAGACTCAGTGCCAATGAAGCACGAGCAAAATCAAAAAATTGCGCATAGTTTACAGACTCTACTGCTTAAAAGACATAGAGAATCAGGGGAACTTACTATTCCTCACCCATTTCATCACAAATTGTTCAGTTTTAGTTTTCATAGCTTGTTCTCTGATCAAGGCTTATATATAAATAATGAAGGATAAATAGAAAGATAAAACAACAGGATAATCTATGAATAATTTTATAAACCGTCCCACATCAGCCTTTATTGCTGCAAGCTGGGTTGCCTTACTCGCAGGTGGGGCTGGCTTTATGATTGGCTTATGGAATGCCAACATGCCACTACACGAGAAAGGCTATTATTTTGTGATTTTGCTCTACGGCCTTTTCTCTGCTGCATCTTTACAAAAATCGGTCCGTGATCAGCTTGAAGAAATTCCTGTGACTGCCATTTATTACGGATTATGTTGGGCTTCGATGGCGGTGTGTATTGTGCTGCTTTTGATTAGCTTATGGAATGCAGAACTCACCATGAGTGAAAAGGGCTTTTATATTATGTCATTCTTGCTCAGTCTATTTGGCGTGGTTGCCACCCAAAAGAATATTCGTGACATGAACTATCTACGCTTACAAACTGAACTGAATCCTCGTCAACTCAAACTTGAAGAACAAGCTGTAAAAGATGATCAATTAGATTAATTAAAAAATGAATGAAACCTTAAAATAAGGTTTCATTTTTTTGTGCGCTTTTAGACTATCTTATTGTTTAATCAAACTTAACCCTCATTCCTCGTCATTCTCAGCAACAAAACACTACAATCCAGAAACTAAAGAGTAATAATTAAGGAAAGCTTCTCCACACTTTCATATGCAAATTTTGTTACATTTGCTGCCATTAGAAAGAGGTCCGCTATGTTTCGGACACGGAGTCAAAAATGAAATTAAATGCTTGGTTATGTGCTGCTATTTTTGCAAGCTCGTCACTGGTTACGGCTGCTCATGCTGATAATGCAACCCGTGTTGCTGCGACGTCTGCACTTGGTAGTGTTGTAGGTACTGCTATTGGTAAAGAAATGGGTGGAAATAGTGGCGCAATGATTGGCTCTGCACTCGGTGGTGCTGGTGGTGCAGCTGCTGCAAGTAGCAAACGTACCCGTACAGAAGCTGCTATTGGTGGTGGTCTAGGCGGCGTTGGTGGTTATACTGTCGGCAAAAACCTTGGTGGCACTACAGGAGGTTATATTGGTGCTGCAGCAGGTGCAGCGGGTGGTTCTGCTCTAGGCCGTAAAGTCGGTCAAGACCGCGACTATGACAATTACCAGTCTAAAAAATACAAGAAAAAAAGAAAGCATCGTCATCACTAATTCTAAAAAGCACCCTCGGGTGCTTTTTTATGGTCTAGATTTTCCATAAACATCTATAAAATCCTGAGCAAAATGCTAGGTTGAATCCTCGTGCTGAACTTTTTAGAATAATTCCATATTTTTTATATGCCTTTTATGCTGCATTATGAAGACTGAATTACTCTCTCCTGCTGGTTCACTTAAAAATATGCGTTATGCCTTTGCTTATGGTGCCGATGCGGTCTATGCAGGTCAGCCACGTTATAGCTTACGCGTACGCAACAATGAATTTGACCATGACAATTTAAAAATCGGGATTGATGAAGCCCACGCCTTAGGTAAAAAGTTTTATGTGGTGGTCAATATCCAGCCGCATAACAGCAAACTGAAAAATTTTATCCGAGATATTGAACCAATTGTTGCCATGCAACCAGATGCACTGATTATGTCAGACCCTGGTTTGATTATGCTGGTACGTGAGCATTTTCCGGAGATGCAGATTCATCTGTCGGTACAAGCCAATGCAATCAATTGGGCTACTGTAAAATTCTGGAAAGACTATGGTCTAAGTCGCGTGATCTTATCACGAGAACTTTCGCTCGAAGAAATAGAAGAGATTCAAACACAAGTCCCAGACATTGAACTGGAAGTGTTCGTACATGGTGCACTATGTATGGCTTATTCAGGACGTTGCCTATTATCTGGCTATATGAATAAACGTGATGCCAATCAGGGCGCCTGCACCAATGCCTGTCGTTGGGACTATAAAATCCACGCAGCGCAAGAAGATGCCAATGGTGATGTCATTCCTGTTCAGCAGGTTACTACTCAACAGCAATGTTGCGCACAGACATCAAACAGCACAAATATGGCGCAAACTGTTTTGGTGCAGCGTAATGATGAAGACATGTTTGCCGCCGAAGAAGATGAGCATGGCACCTATTTCATGAACTCCAAAGACCTACGTGCAGTACAGCATGTGGATCGTCTGACTCAAATGGGTATTGCTTCTTTAAAGATCGAGGGTCGTACCAAATCTTATTTTTATTGTGCCCGTACTGCACAGATTTACCGCAAAGCCATTGATGATGCATTAGTGGGTAAAGAATTTGATCCTAGCTTGATGACACAACTGGAAGGCTTGGCCAATCGTGGTTATACCGAAGGTTTTTTACGACGCCATGTGCATAGCGATTATCAAAATTATACTGATGGCTCATCACATTTTGACTATCAACAATTTTGTGGTGAAGTCATTGCACGTCATGGCGACTATATTCGGATCGAGGTCAAAAACAGCTTTGTGATTGGCGACTCGCTTGAGTTGATGACGCCCAAAGGCAATATTAACTTTAGATTGGAACAAATGCGTGATCTTAAAGGCAATGCCATTGAAAATGCCAAAGGTTCAGGCCATATCGTCGAAATTCCATTCTCTCCAGAAATCGATATTGAATATGCACTCTTGATTCGCAATCTACCACATGCCACAGCGGAATTACGTTCTGCGGCTCTTGCCTATTCGGCAGATTGACATGGCACTGTTAATTACCAGTGCATGTATCAATTGTGATATGTGCTTGCCTGAATGCCCCAATCAAGCGATTAATGAAGGTGCAAAAGTCTATGAAATCGACCCACAACGTTGCACTGAATGCGTTGACTTTTATGAAGTACCCACCTGCCTTGCTGTCTGTCCCATCGATTGTATTCAGCCTGACCCAGCGTGGGTGGAATCCCATGATCAACTGCTTATAAAATTCAATAATCTTAATCTATTCAATCATTAAAGATAAACCTCGAGATAGGCACAAGCATCGTTATAAAATTACAAAGTGCCTATCCTGCTTTCATTTAACGCACTTCATCCTGATTTTACTATCGAGCATTCGCACTGGCATCAAAATTGCTAATTAGTATTACGTTTTATTCAATCAGTATTACTACGGGTGTGCACCTATGCATCATTCAGTATTGTCAAAAAGGAAAAAGCTTTACTTGAGTTTGGGATCTTTTCTGATTCCCATCCTGATCTGGAGCTGTGTCAGTTACTTACCTTTTATCTGGCATCCACAAGTTCAAATTACCAATACAGGCTCAGCCACTTATCTACAGGCAGGGACCCGAATAGATAAGCAGGCTTATTATGCAGAGGCTCAAGATGCCGTCAATCAAGGCAAAACACCGCCTACAGGTATTCTGGTCAATCCGATTTATTTGCCTGCTCCGCATCAAGTGGCGAAAGCACTGTTCACTTCGTTTACCACGCCCCCGCAACAGGCCGATGCACCTTGGTTACATCAAAGCCTGTGGCACAGTATCAAGATTGTATTTACGGCGTTTTTTATCTCTTCATTGATCGGTGTGCCGCTTGGCATTCTGTGTGGCTTTTCCAATACCATCTCTAAGCTAACTGAACCCTTTGTCGAGTTCTTTCGCTACCTGCCTGCACCTGCCTTTGGGGCATTGGCGGTGGCGATTTTAGGTATTAATGATGCCCCGAAAATTGCCATTATCGTGATTGGGACCTTATTTCAGCAAATTTTGATTATTGCCAATACCACCCGTATGGTTGATCGCGGCTTGGTTGAAGCAGGCTACACCCTAGGCACTAATAAGCTCAAAAGCCTGTTTCATGTGGTGATTCCTGCGGCACTACCCGACATTTATCGTGATCAACGTGTCTTATTGGGTTGGGCGTGGACATATTTGATTGTATCGGAACTGATTGGTGCGACCTCAGGAATTACATGGTTCATTACTCAGCAAGCGCGTTATCAAAATTTCGATAATGTTTATGCAGCCATCTTGATTATTGGGGTGATCGGACTGTTGTGTGATTTGATTTTAATGAAATTCGGCAGCACCCTGTTTAAATGGAAAAAAGGAGTATAAATATGACGGATAATTTTGATGCCAAAGCCTATTTTAAGCATATTTATACGCTCCCTGTGATGCTAGAAACCAAGCAACTGACACAAATTTTTAAACATGGCGCATCTGAAAGAATCGTACTCAACCAGATCGACCTTCGTATTCATAAACGTGAATTTGTCTGTGTAATTGGTTCTTCAGGGTGTGGCAAATCAACCTTAAGCCGTGTGGTTGCAGGTCTAGATGACTATCATAGTGGTGAAGTTCTGATTGAAGGACAAAAGATTAAAGGCCCAAGTTCAGAACGAGGCATGGTCTTTCAAGGTTACACCTTATTTCCATGGAAAACGGTCAAAGAAAATGTGATGTTTGGCCCCTTGATGAAAGGCATCAGTCAAACCCGTGCCGAAGAAATGGCGCGTGAATGGATTAACATTATTGGCTTAGAAAAATACGAAAATCAGTTTCCACATGAGCTTTCAGGTGGGATGAAACAGCGTGTCGCCATTGCCCGTGCCTTGGTCAATGAACCCAAGATATTACTCATGGATGAACCTTTTGGCGCACTCGATCCTTATACCCGCCAAAAAATGCAAAAGCATTTGATGGACTTATGGCAAAACATTGATATCACTATTTTATTTGTCACGCATGACATGGATGAAGCCATTTTACTGGCAGATCGCATTGTGGCTTTAAAAGCTAATCCGGGTGAAGTCAAAGAGATTATCGAGGTCAATTTACCACGTCCACGAACTATGGAACTGATGCATTCCCCTGAATTTAAACAACTAAGGGAGCGTGTTGATCTGTTGGTACATCACCAAGAGGAAGCCCTAGATCCCGCTTTACAGGATTTACCTAAAATTCCACGTATGACCCAAATGAGTACACAGAAATAAAATAGCGTTTGGGACGACCCAATCTGCTTCATTTATTGCTGGACGACCAGCCAATGGTGAATCTCATGTATTGCTGGACGACCAGCCAATGGTGAATCTCATGGACCATGATTATGTGTTGCCCTTAATTGATATTTCACTCCTCAACAGCGCGAGTTTAAAAGACCGCAAACAGGTGGTGAAGCAACTTGATCAAGCCTGTAAAGATATTGGCTTTTTATACATTCAAGGCGAACAATTTCAGCCCGAACTGTTCGATCAGTTAAAACAAATCGCGCAGCAATATTTTAGCCAAGACCAAGCCACTAAAATGCAACATTATATTGGCCTTTCCGAAAATCATAGTGGTTATGTGCCGATTGGCGAAGAACAGTTCAAAGCCAATGTCTATGATCTAAAAGAATCCTATGACATCAATTATGACTATCTCGGTGAGCAGCATCGTCGTCCTTTACTCGGCCCAACGCTATGGCCTGAAGATGCCCACTTTAAACACACCGTTTTAAATTATTATCAACATATCAAAGCCATCGGCAATCAGCTGTTTAAAGCCTTTGCTTTGGCACTTGATTTGAATGAGGACTTTTTTGAACCGCATTCAAAGCATGCACCAAGCCAATTGAGGCTGATTCACTACCCTTACAATCCCGAGGCAGAAGATCAATCAGGTATTGGTGCACATACCGATTATGAATGTTTTACCCTTTTATTTCCAACGGCTGAAGGTTTACAAGTACTCAATAAACAAGGCGAATGGATCGATATTCCCTTAATCGAAAACACCATGGTGATGAATATTGGCGACATGATGGAAATCTTATCCAACGGTCGTTATCTGGCAACTAAGCATCGTGTAAGACGGGTACAGCAAGAGCGTTACTCATTTCCGCTGTTCTTCTCCTGTGATTATGACTATCTGATTCAACCACTGATTCCTAATGAAGCGCCGTTATATCCGCCAATGAAAGGTGGTGAGCATCTATTTAATCAAACCGCTCAAACTTTTATGTACCTCAAGCAACGCATTCAGTCGGGTGAGTTGGTACTTGAAAATGCCCGTCCGCTGTACTCCTTTGGTTTAAATGAACAAGGAGCAAGCGAATGAATCTAATCAACTTATTAGCGCAACTTGAGCCAACAGTAATTGATGATCACTTGCCCTTACCTCGCTATTTATTGCGATGTTTCAGACGTAAAAGTATCAGCTTCTTCAATGGCATGACCGATGAAAAGACCATTGTATATTGGTTTCAGTCCAAATCTTTTAGCATTGATCTACGACTGGTCGATGCCAATCAAACTACAGTGCATGAGCGGCAAGGATGGATTGGCGATACTTTATGGGATTCAGAGCGAGAATTACTCTCTTGGCAGGTTCATCAGAACTATCAGAATCATATTCAATGGCCTGAACCTGCTAAACTTTACCCAATAGGTAACAGTATTTTAGAGTTTTCACCTTCACATGCGTATGTAGAAGATTGGAGGCAACAGGCTCAACAGGGCTTATTGCTCGGTTTACGACTCTTCCAAATGCGACATGTAGCAACACAACAGATGATACCTATGGACGGTGGTTTGATTATGAGCGATCAACACATAGCTTATGTACAATCACGTCATCCACAACTGCAACATCTATTGAAAAATGACCCAATTGATCATCCTGAAAATGATCTCAAAGCAATTGAAAACTATGAAGTTTCGGTTGCTTTAAATGGTTCTTCTATTGGTTTTAGTACAATCACCAGTCGTTTGCAGCAATCGATTTCACTGGATGATTTTGAAATAGAAGATGTTAATACCCTGACCCAACTGAAACAGATTGAAGGTGAGCTGTATCAACTTTATTTTCATGTGGATATGTATCAACCTGATTTTGTATTTAATACCACAACAGCAACCACCACGGATACACAACACTGGTTGGATGCCGAGCAAAAGCATTTATTAAAAAATGCCACGCCAGCTTACTAATCCTGTTTCAATGTAATTGATTCTAGAAAGGACAATTAATGCTTTAAAACGATTGTCCTTCAGATTTCAAAATCCGAAAATAAAAAACCGCTCTTAATGAGCGATTTTTTATACATGAGAATCTCTATTTCAACTCATCCACCAACGCTGGATAAATCAAGCCATCTACGTCCACTTCAGTTTTATAAATCCCATTGCTGACATTGAACTGATTAACGTGATAGGTCGAACCGTAAATCGAATCAAAGCCTGTTCCCTTTTGGAACACTTTCTTATTCGCAGCAATATCCAGTAAATGTGTCCCTTCAATAAATTGCTCATATTGTTGAGGATCAACACCAACACGATTAGCCATGATTTTTACTGCATCTGCATGTGTCGCAGGGTCTTGGATATATTTAACTGTTTTATCCCACACTTGGATCAGCTTTTTCCAATCCTCTTTATGTGCAGATAAATGACTTGGATTCACCGCAAGCGTATCGTAGATTAAGCCGGGTTTATCTTTGGAACTATAAATGATCTTAGAGCTCGCAACGGCTTTTAAGGCTTGATTGGCAACGGGTTGCCAAACGGCAATTGCAGCAATATCCTGACTGCTAAACACTTGAGGAAGTTCGTTGGTTACTGAATTGACCAATTTAATATCTGAGAATGGAATCTTGGCATCGGTCAAAGCCGTCGATAACAACAGGTGATCGACTAATCCTTTTTCTGTAGCAATGGATTTGCCTTTTAAATCCTGAATGCTGTTGATGCCATTCTTGGCAATAATCACATCATTACCCGAAGAATAATCGGTCACCATAATGACCATGCCCTTGCTTCCACCCGAGGCATTGACTAAATTATCTCCATTGGTAATAAAAACCGCATCCAGTTGATTGGCAGCAAAGGCAGAAATTGAGGCAGAATAATCGAACCATTTAAATTCAACATTTAAGCCCGCATCTTTTAACCAACCCTTTTCAATTGCCACTTGCCAAGCCACCCAACCCGGCCAATCACTATAACCAATCGTCATTGGAGTCGTAGACATCGAATCTTTGGACTCCGTTGCTTTCTCTGCTGTTGGCACTTTAGCCGAATTATCACAAGCTGTAAGGCTGAGTCCCAGCAGAACTGAAACCGATAAAGTTGCTATTGCTTGCTTCATAATCACCCCATATTTTTTGAAAATTTTTCCCACATCTAAATCGCGTGTTTAGCGACAATACCGTGCTTCCTAATCGTTTTGCTGTAAGGGTGGCATCACAGCATCCATGAGCTCCAGATGCCCTTTAATCACCCCTTTTAAGGCAGTAAATTTCTGACTAATCTGTTTAAGGTCATTACTGCCACCTTGTAACAGCATGACTTCCAATATTTTCTGTTGATCCAGTTGAATATGTAATGAACTGATCACCTGTTCTAAAAATTTCTGCTGTAAGTCTAAGAGTTGCATACGCAACGGCATACAACTGGCGTCATAGAGCAAAGTCAGTGTTCCCACCATGACTGCATTTTGCTGTGCCTGTTCAGCAATGAGATGCTTGTTGATCATGTCGACAATCGCCTGAGAGCGACTTTCATAATGTTCTTCGACAATGGTTTGATCTAAGGCCTCAACCGTTTTTTCAGGGACGGTAATACTGATTCGAGTCAGTTTAGGACGCGCATTCATGATAATCTGACTACTGTTTAGGAAGCTGGGTTTGCTTTACATACAGCCCCGCTCGGACGCTCAGTAAATTGGCAAAACAGCGTACTGTAACTTTGAAATACTGAATTAGGATTGATTGCATTTTCATAACCACCTCAGCCTTAGTAATACCAAATTTATAATTCGTAATACTTAATGCAGTATCTATGCCAGTTTTTTAGCCAAATAAAGTAGGAAAAACCGTTTGAATTACTGAATAAATGCACATAAAAAAAGCCCGATGTCTCATCATAGGGCCTTTTCTGCATCATGAATTTGATTGCTATCCAGCAGGCGCAAGTGTGAATAATGCCTGTCCTGTTTTTACTGTTTGCGCTTTATCAATCAAGATACTATCAACTTTCATTTTTGCAGGCGCAAGGATTGGGATTTCAATTTTCATTGCTTCGATTACCGCCAAAGTTCCGCCTTCTTCGATAATATCGCCTACGGTACATTCAATTTTCCAGACCGAGCCTGGCATGTGTGATTCCACGATCATGCCGCCGCTCGGAACTGTGATCTCTGAATCATCCAGTACTGCATCCATACTTTCAGAAACATATTCAGCCAAGCCCGCTTCATGCCATCGACGGCGCTCGTCTTCAAAATTGCTTTGCTGAACCTGTTTAAAGGCCTGAATGCTACGTTCATTTTCTTTCAAAAAGGCGTTGTAGTCTTTGAGGTTCAGTACCCCTTCTTCAATCCGCAGTTGCAAACGGCCTGCTTTAAAGTCTTCACGCATTTCCAACAGCTCAGATTCAGACACTTCATAAAAACGGATCTGGTCAAAGAATCTAAGCAACCACGGCTTGTGCGGTTCAAAATTCGGATTTTGACGATAACGACTCCACACCTGTGTGGTACGTCCTACAAACTGATAGCCACCCGGCCCCTCCATGCCATAAACACACATATAAGCCCCGCCAATTCCAACCGCATTTTCAGGCGTCCATGTTCGAGCTGGATTATATTTGGTGGTGACTAAACGATGTCTCGGGTCTAGCGGTGTGGCAACAGGAGCACCCAGATAGACATCACCCAAACCCATCACCAAATAAGCCGTGTCATAGACTACATCTTTTACTGCTTGCTTCGATGCAAGACCATTAATACGGCGAATGAACTCGATATTATCGGGACACCACGGTGCATCTGGACGAACCAATTGCGTATATTTTTCAGTTGCAAGCTGCGTTTTTGAGTCTTCCCAAGCTAACGGCAAATACACAGTTCTAGACGGTACCTGCATATTTTCAATATCTGGTAATTCACTTTCAGCCACTTGTAACAAGCGCAGTAAATCCAGTTGCTCCAAAACCATTGAATCATAATGAATCTGCAATGAACGAATACCTGGGGTTAGATCAATGATGCCCTGAATATTTTGTTGCTGCACCCATTGCATTAAGGCATGAATACGGAAACGTAAATTGAGATCTAAGACCAGTTCACCATATTCCACCAACAAATACTGGTTACCTGCGGGACGATAGCTCACTTTCGGTTTATCAGTACCCTGATCCAAAGTCGCCAACACCGCATTTTTTAAGGTGACAGGCTCTGCTTTGAATATCGGTTCAAAATTAATCTGTGATGTGGTTTCATCCTGTAAGGCCGATTGATAACGTTGTTCCAGCTGTTGCGCCTGCGCATAACTAACAGGAATAAACCTCACTTTATCGCCTGCTTTGAGTTGCCCTAATTTCCATAATTCTGAGTTGATCACTACCGCAGGGCAAACAAAGCCGCCTAAACTCGGGCCATCAGGTCCTAAAATAATCGGCATATCCCCAGTGAAATCAATTGCACCAATGGCATAGGCATTGTCATGGATATTCGATGGGTGTAAGCCCGCTTCGCCCCCATCAATCCTTGCCCATTCAGGTTTCGGTCCAATCAAGCGAATACCAGTACGGCTCGAGTTAAAATGAATCTCCCAATCTTGATCAAAAAACATGGCAATATCATTTGGCGTAAAGAAATCAGGTGCACCATGCGGGCCATACATGACTGCGATTTCCCACTCAGTTTTAAAACTTGGGATTTGTTCAGGTGTTAATGCAACAGTTTGCTTGGTTTTCGCCTCAGTGATTGGCAACATATCACCAATCAGTAAGTTACGCCCTGCATGACCACCAAATTGCCCCAAGCTAAACGTGGCTAAACTGCCCAAATAAGCTGGCAGATTAAAACCATGTTTAATCCCGATATAACTACGGCAGCCGGTACTAATGCGACCGCATTTTAACACCTGACCTTTACGCACATTGATAGTAGACCACATCGCCACAGGCTGACCATCTAGACTGGCCTCCATCTCACCGCCAGTGATAGCAATCTGACTATCACAATGAAATTTTAAAGTCGGTCCAAGCAAGGTACATTCGAGACCTGAACTGTTAAATGCATTGCCCAATAATTGATTGGCAACATTCAAGCTTAATGCATCCATAGCACCTGAGGGAGGAACACCGACATCCCAATACCCCAAGCGTCCTGTTACATCTTGCACTGCGGTTTGAATACCGGCCTGTAACACCTCTATTTTTTGGGTTTTCCATTCAAAATGATTCAAGAAACGTGTGGTCTGAGTTCCTTGCTGAAACACGTTCCCACTAATAATTTCCTGTAAGTACTCGAGATTGGTTTCAATCCCTGCAATCTCCGTATTACTTAGGCTATTTTGCATGGCAGCAATGGCCTGCTCACGATCTGCTGCCGTGACAATAATCTTGGCAATCATAGGGTCATAGAATGAAGAAACATTCGAGCCTGTCTCCACCCATGTTTCTACCCGTGACTGAGCATCAAATTTGACGCTGGTCAATAAGCCCGCGCTGGGTTGAAAATTTTTGATTGGATCTTCGGCATATAAACGCACTTGAATCGAATGACCTTTGGGTGGCGCAATCTGTTGCGGTGCATGCCAATCCCCACTAGCTAAGGTCACCATCCATTCAACCAGATCAACACCATAAACCTGTTCCGTCACCCCGTGTTCCACTTGCAAACGTGTATTCACTTCTAAAAAGTAGAACTGTTGTGTATCGGTATCCATCACAAATTCAACCGTACCTGCAGAACGATATTGCACCGACTGCATCAATTGAATTGCTACCTGTTGAATATAAGTGCGTTGCTCATCATTCAAATGTGGTGCCGGAGTTTCCTCAATCACCTTTTGGTTACGACGTTGTACTGAACAATCACGCTCCCCCAGTGCAATGACAAGGCCTTGACCATCACCAAAAATCTGTACCTCAATATGACGAGCATTTTCGACAAATTTTTCTAAATACAGTCCTGCATCTTTAAAATTCGCTTGCGCTAGATAGGAAACGGTTTGATAAGCTTCTTTTAGTTCCTGTTCATTCCACACCAAACGCATGCCAATACCGCCACCACCTGCGGTGCTTTTTAACATCACGGGATAGCCAATCTGATCGGCTTGAAGCAATGCATCATTCAAGTCGATGAGCAACTGACTACCCGGTAGTAAAGGCACATTGTTCTGGATTGCTAATGCTCGTGCGGTATGTTTTAGACCAAAATCACGCATTTGCTGTGAGGTTGGACCAATAAAGGCAATGCCCTGTTGCTCGCACAGATCACAGAATGTGGCATTTTCAGATAGGAAGCCATAACCAGGATGAATCGCTTCGGCCCCAGTTTGCTGTGCTGCGGCAAGGATTTTTTCAATATTTAAATAGCTTTGCTGTGCAGGCGAATCACCGATAAAAATCACTTCATCAGCTAAACTGACATGCAAGGAATCCCGATCCGCTTCGGAATAGACGGCAACCGATTGAATCCCCAGTTTTTTTAAACTACGAATGACGCGACAGGCAATCGCACCCCGATTGGCAATGAGTACTTTTTTAAACATTATGCCACCTCACACGTCACTTATAACAAGTTGGATTTTGGTCGGGTTATAGGCATTGCAAGGATTATTCAATTGCGGACAATTCGAGATCAAAACGATCAGATCCATTTCCGCTTTGATCTCGACATATTTACCCGCTGCAGAAACCCCATCTTCAAACTTTAAATAACCTTCAGCAGTCACAGGCACATTCATAAAAAAGTTAATATTGGGGCCAATATGACGGACATTGAGCCGATACTTTTTGGCAATCGGATGCTGCGCCAAGGCATACATGAAATTATTGCGACAACTGTGCATCGAATATTTATCATGCGCATAACGTACCGTATTGCTTTCACATGAACATGCGCCGCCTAAGGTGTCATGTCTGCCACAGTTATCTTCGACAATCGTAGCGATGGGACGGGCAAAATTACTAAATAAAGTCGTGCCTTTTTCCAGATAAAGTTGTTGATTTTGCGCCAAGGTATCGGTTGCGCTATAACGCTCTTCAACATTGTTGGCGCTGATAAATAAGGTATCAACGGCTTGGTTGCCTTCCAAATCAATAATACGGAAGTACTGACCTTGCTTCACTTCGCCCATCCATGCTTCGCCTGCAAGGCAAATCTCGTCTAAAACAATCTGTTCAATTTTTGCTGATGCTGTCATTTTCTTGCTCCCTATCTTAATTCGACAATGCGTAATAGCGTGTGTTATTGGCAAAACCGCGCTGATTTTGAGCACATGAATCCCGACAGACATCTTGTTCAGTTAAGGCATTTGCTTTGAATAGACGAAGTTGGATATCGGAGGGTTGATAATGTGTAGATGAATCGAGTGCATGCGGTGCTGCAGAAAGAAAAACCAGACAATCCATTTCAAAGCGCAGTTCAATCTTTTGCTGTTGATTATCGTCTGTGACGTAGCTTAATCGGCCATGATCATCAGGCTGGACTTTTGAAAATAAATTTACCGTTGCGCTCAAATCGGCTTGGCCTAGACCAAATTTGGTCAATTCCACCAATAAACTATCTAGACCATTTTGATGCATGTCATTACGCGCATCCTGAAAGTTTTTTTTGCCAAAATGTTGTTCAATTTGCTGTGCCGTACTCGGGCCACAAAACACATCATTCCAGCCATGTTCATCTTGAACAATGGAGGCCATCACGCGACCAAGATCAGAATACAGAACATGGCCTGTCGAGAGAAAAGCGGTATGTTGCGCTTTTACGCTATCAGGCATATTAAAGCGTTCGAGCTTGTCATCGGCGTTAACACAATACAATGACACATTGGCATGATACCCCACTGCTTCAAGCTGTAAAACTGCACCGCGTTGAATGCGACCAGACCAGTGATGCCCACCGGGTAATATTTCTTGCCACAGTATTTTATTGTCGTGATAGAACGATTGATTCATAACAAACCTCTTTCGGATGCTTAACCTCGTTATGGCAATATGCCTGTCCTCCCGGGCTTTTATCCCTCCGTGTAGTTCTATCGAACCGTTATCTCTCGGACCAGCCATGTTTCCATACGGACACATCGGAACCCTAGACAACTTTATCTGTATTGGTATGAAGCAAAAGACATGCCAGCTTAGTAATACGATTTTTCATATTCGTAATATCAAAAGAATCATTTTTAGCTTGTTCAGAGTGCGGTTTTAAAAACAAAGCACCAATTTGATGCCCTTAGATAAGAATAATTGATGTTTTTTAAATTTTCTTTATGCATAAAAAAAGCGCCTTACGGCGCTTTCTTTTTAGATATACAAATTAGTTTGCATACACTGGGAATTTTGCACAAACAGCTTCAACTTTAGCTTTTACGTCAGCGATAACTTTCTCGTCACCTTTGCTGTCGATTACGTCAGCAATCCAACCTGCAAGTTCACGTACTTCAGCTTCACCAAAACCACGAGTCGTCACTGCTGGCGTACCAATACGGATACCAGAAGTTACGAACGGAGAACGCGGGTCATTTGGAACCGCATTTTTGTTTACTGTAATGTGAGCAGCACCTAACCAAGCATCAACTTCTTTACCCGTTACGTCTTGTTTGATCAAAGACAATAAGAATAAATGATTTTCTGTACCACCAGAAACAACATCAAAGCCACGTGAAATCAACACTTCAGCCATAGCTTGTGCATTTTTCACAACTTGTTGTTGGTAAGTTTTAAACTCATCCGACATTGCTTCTTTGAAACAGATTGCTTTAGCAGCAATTGCATGCATCAAAGGACCACCTTGGTTACCTGGGAATACAGCAGATTGAAGTTTCTTCTCAATTTCTTCGTTTGCTTTAGCTAAGATTAAACCAGAACGTGGACCACGAAGTGTTTTATGCGTCGTTGTTGTAGTAACGTCCGCAATTTGCACTGGGTTCGGATAAACACCTGCAGCAACTAAACCAGCAACATGCGCCATATCAACAAAAAGGTATGCACCCACTTTGTCAGCGATGTCACGGAAACGCTGCCAATCAACGATTTGGCTATATGCAGAGAAACCAGCAACGATCATGCGTGGCTTGTGTTCCAACGCTAAACGCTCTACTTCTTCATAATCAATTTCGCCAGTTTCAGTATTTAAACCATACTGAACAGCATTATATGTTTTACCAGAGAAGCTTACTTTAGCACCGTGAGTCAAGTGACCACCGTGAGCCAAGCTCATACCTAATACAGTATCACCTGGGTTAAGAAGCGCTAGGTAAACAGCAGAGTTTGCTTGTGAACCCGCATGCGGTTGAACGTTTGCATAGTCTGCACCGAACAACTCTTTTGCACGATCAATTGCAAGTTGTTCAATCACGTCCACATATTCACAACCGCCATAGTAGCGTTTGCCAGGATAGCCTTCTGCATATTTATTCGTAAGTTTTGATCCTTGTGCTTCCATTACAGCTGGTGAGCAATAGTTTTCAGATGCGATTAACTCAATATGCGCTTCTTGGCGTACGCCTTCAGAAGCAATCGCTTGAGCTAATTCTGGATCAAATTCAGCAATAGAGATATTGGCAAACATTAGCGGAGGGTCCTATGAATTAGGGCTTTTAAGCCGTGCTAAAGATTGGCACATATTGTAGCACGAAGTTTATGGTTTCACCGCTTGATATTTATTTAATTATTCGTGAATTTTACTCATCTTAATTGTTATGCTAACAACACAATAAAAAAGGATATCTAAATGGGATTAATCGATAAATTTTGGCCGAGTAAGAATCATACAACAACAAAAGAATCCACTCATCAATTACTAGAAGTTCCAGAAAATTGGGATTTTTATATGTGTGATTTAAATGGACAACCTGCAAGTTATTTTCTCAATCTGGCTTTGACGAGAATTGCACCGATATTAGATAGATCAACCTTGCTCTGGGTTGAGATAAAGATGAACCATTCAAGAGAGGATGGTCTATCTTCCAGTGAGGAATTTGATCACCTGATTGAAATAGAGGATCAACTCATCCCCGCACTTACGACCAGACTCCCTGCTCTCTATGTCGGTCGTTTGACTCATAATCACTTGAGATATTTCTACTTTTATTGCAAAGATGGAATAGATGTAGACCCTATTCTTCATAAAATCATGCAATCTTGTCCAGACTATAGTTATCATTTTGGCCAAAAAGTTGATTCAGATTGGTCAACCTATTTCAATGATATGTATCCAAATGAAGAAACCATGCAATCCATCTCGAATAGATCTGTCATTGAAGAACTTTTAAACCATGGAGATAATCTTGAAATTGAACGCCCTGTAGATCACTGGCTTTACTTCCAAAATGACACAGATCGAACTGTTTTTTCAAAAGCAATTCTATCTTTAGGCTTTGAAGTTATTCAGCAAGATCAAGTTGAAGCAAGTCAAAACTTTCATTATCAACTACAAATTTCCAGAATTGATTCTGTGAACCAACAATCTATTGATGCATGTACTACACAGCTAATTAAATTGGCTCAACAATTTAATGCTCAATATGATGGTTGGGAAACACAGATCATTAGAAATTAAACAACCTACCCAACTTACCTTTTACAAAGTAAGTTGGGCTGTTCCCTGCTCTTAATTATTCACAGGCATTGCCGTTTTTACATCATTGACAATATTAATAATATTCGCCTCGTAGGCAGTACCATGGTCCCACTTTACAGGACTATTATCATCAGTAATATACTGAATAGAAGTACCCTGTTGTTGCGCAGAATTCACCAAGGTATTAGTTGCCAATCGAGGAACAGTAGCGTCATTGGTTCCCTGATAAATAATAATTGGTGTAGTCACTTTGACCGTTAAAGGTTGACCATCTTTAGTGGTAAAGTTTTTAACAATAGGAAGGTTTAAGAAATTATCTTGGGTGCGACCATAACCATTTAAACTTCCTGTTGATTTATCATATAACGTCATACTGTACCCAAAGGCATTCCCGAGATCACCAGAACATCCTGTTTCGGCATATTTCTGTGCAAGTTCTGCCGTTGGATTTTTGAAAATTTGGCTGTATTGCAAGTCAGGATTTGAATTACGTAACCCTGCTGTAATCAGTGCAGTAAAAGTATCTAGACTGGCATAAACGGGAATCTGTACTGCTGATGGTTTACCTATAACAGACAGCTCTCCTAATGTTAAAATTAAATCCAGATTAGAAGCAGGTGCGATAGCAACCGTTCCTTTATAATCAAGCTTGGCCCGACTTTGATATTGTGCTGCACCTAATGCGGCTTGACCGCCTTGAGAATGCCCGACAGTCATCCATTGGCGAGAAACCAGCTTACCTTGACCAGCTAAATAATATCGCGCAGCAACCACTGCATCGGTAATCGAATAAGCTTCACTTTTTACATTTAAGAATGGATGTAGTTCTCGACTGCCAGGCTCCCCTAAACCCTCATAATCAGGTGCAACCACCACATAACCTGCTGCCAGAAATTGACTAATCATATCTTTAATAGCAGGACTAGTCGCATTACGGCTTGGTGCACATTGGTCTGCAACTCCCGTTGTACCATGTGCCCAAGCAACAATTTTCCATCCTCCAGTTGGCATTGGTCCACCAGGTACAAACAATAAACTGGTCGCCATGGTCTCTTTTCCATCTTGCCCTAACATTTTATAGGTCATGACCGAACTTTCAGAAGCCACAGCACCGAAGTCAGTCTTGGTATAAGCAACTGGAATACCAACCACAGGGTTTTGAATATTATTTTCTGGAATTTCTGGCTTAGGTATAAACGAAATATTGTCGTTGTCATCATCATTACAGGCTGTAAGTAACAAACTAGAACTCAGCAGTGCAACCGTTAGTAATTTCATATTCATGTCATGTTCCCTGATTTTTTATCGTTTTCATTTTAATGCTTAGTATTTCTTTTACTAAGGCAATTACTTCCATAAGAATGCGCTTAATATCAAATTGTTCAAGTATTTTTTCACTTTGCTGCTTATTTATTCAAAGTTGTTGCCAATTTTCTAAAAAATGAAATTGATACAACCTCATTCAATACTGCTTGTGAGAATTTCTTGTAAGATGTTCACATTCTCAACCAAGCTAGGCCAACTTTATGCAAGCAATCATCTTAGACACTGAAACACACACGCTGAATGGTTTGCCAATTGAAATTGCTTATGCTCCCATTGAAATTGAAAATGGAAAACTCAGTCTCGATAAAAAACAGATTTTTGACCAGCTTTATCAGGTCGGCCAGCCTATCTCGTTCGCGGCAATGGCAGTACACCATATTCTAGAATCAGATCTGATTGACCAACCTTTTTATAATGAGTTCAAACTTCCCGCTCAAACCACTTATATCATTGGGCATAATGTTGATTATGATGTTGCCGCAATTGCACGTTGTGGTGTTGACACCTCAAAGTTGAAACCAATTTGTACCTTAGCTTTAGCACGTCACGTTTGGGAAGATGCCGAAGCACATAATATTTCTGCTCTAATCTATTTGATCTCAAAAGGCAGTGATAAAGCACGTGAAATGTTGAAAGGTGCACATCGCGCAGATGCTGACATTATCTTAACAGCCAACATCTTGATGCATATTATTCATCAACTCAATATTCAAAATATCGAGCAACTTTATCTTGCCTCAGAAGAAGCGCGTATTCCCAAAACGATTACCTTTGGGAAACATAAAGGTACAGCCATTCAAGACCTTCCTGCCGACTATATTCAATGGTTGATGCGTCAGGATGATCTTGACCCATATCTGCGTAAAGCATTAGAGGCTAAACTGGTTAAATAAGAGTAAAAGTTCGCAATTTTTAGATTATTTGCCACTTAGTTTAAACAAGGCAATGATATTTAATAAATTGTTAACATTACTGTCATTTTTTAACCTTATCTTAATCTCCGTCTAGATCTTGATTTGGGGGAGATTAAGAGATGTCACATTTTTTTAAAACAGAGCTTGGGCAAACTGCCCTACAAGAACGTAGTATTGCATTGACTGCACGTCAACGTCGTCTACTACTTTTAATTGATCATGAAGATTTCAAAGAGTTGGATCAAGACTATAAGGAAAGGATTGCACCGACTGAACTTGTTCAACAACTGATTGATATGGGACTATTAGCAGAACAAGCATCACCTATTGTTCAAGAAGAAGCTATTGAACCCGAAATAAAAAGCAATGATCTCAAAACAACACCAGAGCCAGTTACAGCAGAAGAAGCAATCACAATTGTACAAAAACCGATTGCAGCTGAACCAAAACCAGAAATCGAACCTGAAATTATTGAATTAGAAAAATTGCCTTTTGTTGAAATCCAACAAGTCATGATTCAAACACTCACGACCTATTGCGGTCTGATGGCTCGCCCGCTCATACAAAAAATCCAATCCATCAACTCACTGCAACAACTTAAAGCTTGCCAAATGCAATGGATTACCTCCTTGCAAGAATCGCGGATTCCACCAAGTCAGTTGAATCAAACACTGAAGTTAATTAATTATTCGGTGCAACATTTATAGTTGGATATATAGAATCTTTATAAGCTAGCGATAAAATTGATGTTTTAATAAACAAGAAGTACCTTTATTAGAAGGTATATATTTACCTACTTGTATTTTTTGCCTATGATGTGGCACGCATACATGCGCTCATAGCTCAACTGGATAGAGTACAGGTCTCCGAAGCCTGTGGCGTGGGTTCGAGTCCCGCTGAGCGCACCATTGCATCTTCTTCTCTTCTATATATTCTCTCCTTTCTATAATCGTTCTGTTTTTAACACGCCATAAACCTATTTTTCTACTTGGTTTATTTTTTCATATCGCTCAAAATACCCGTTCTATTTAACAACGTGAGACGTTTATGACTGATGCTTTGGTGTTGAGCGGTTTGTCCAAAACTTATCGTAATGGTTTTCAGGCGTTAAAAGGGATCGACCTGACCGTACCTGAAGGTGAATTTTATGCATTATTAGGACCTAATGGTGCAGGAAAATCGACAACGATTGGTATCATCAGCTCTTTAACCAAAAAAACATCTGGTTCTGTTGAGATTTTTGGGCACAACTTAGATACCCATCCCTCTCATGCAAAACAATGTCTTGGTGTTGTTCCTCAAGAATTTAACTTTGGGCAATTCGAAAAAACTTTCGATATTTTAGTGACCCAAGCGGGTTATTACGGCATTCCTAAAAAGCTGGCTGAGCAGCGTGCTGAACATTATTTAGAAAAATTAGGTTTATGGGAAAAACGTAATATTCAATCGCGTATGCTTTCGGGTGGTATGAAACGCCGTTTAATGATTGCACGTGCGATGATGCATGAACCTAAACTGCTGATCCTTGATGAACCGACAGCAGGCGTCGATATTGAGCTCCGTCGTTCGATGTGGGACTTCCTCACCGAAATGAATGAAAATGGCACATCCATCATTCTCACAACACACTATTTAGAAGAAGCAGAAATGCTGTGTCGTCGCATCGCAATTATTGACCGCGGTGTGATTAAAGAAGATACCTCGATGAAAGGTTTCCTCAATCAACTGAATGAAGAATCGTTTATCTGCGATTTAGCCGAGCCAATCGAAACTTTTGACCTGAATATTATCGGTTTTAAATTTAATCTGATTGATCCAGTTACCCTAGAAGTAACAATGGATAAGGCGCATAGCATGAATGATCTGTTCCTGCTCTTACAGTCACAGAATATCCAAGTCAGCAGCATGCGTAATAAATCGAATCGCTTAGAAGAATTGTTCGTGAAAATGGTCGAGAAGAATCTTGCAGGAGCGGATCAATGAATTTCAGTCAATTACAAACCGCTCTCTGGACTTTAGTTGTTAAAGAAATTCGTCGCTTTATGCGAATCTGGCCACAGACCTTGCTCCCGCCTGCAATCACCATGAGTTTGTACTTTGTGATTTTTGGCAACTTGGTAGGTTCACGTATCGGTGAGATGGGCGGCTTTAGCTATATGCAGTTTATTGTGCCCGGCTTAATTATGATGGCCGTGATCACCAACAGCTACGCCAACGTTTCTTCAAGCTTCTTTAGTGCCAAATTCCAGAAAAGCATTGAAGAGCTGATTATGAGCCCAGTACCATTACATTTAATCTTATGGGGTTATGTAATTGGTGGTGTTAGTCGTGGTGTATTGGTCGGCTTAATCGTCACCATAATGAGCTTATTCTTTACTCACCTAGAAATTTATAATGTGTTTGTGACTATATATACAGTCATCATTACTTCATTATTATTTTCATTGGGCGGTTTCATCAATGCGGTCTATGCCAAGTCATTTGATGATATTTCAATTATCCCGACTTTCGTATTGACACCTCTCACCTATTTAGGTGGGGTGTTCTATGCCATTAGTGCATTAAGCCCATTTTGGCAAAACGTCTCTTTAGTTAATCCAATTGTATATATGGTCAATGCCTTCCGTTACGGTATTTTAGGGCATAGCGACGTTAATGTGACCTTCTCTTTAGGTATCGTGACGCTGTGCTGTGTTGTCCTGTATGCAATTGCATATCATTTATTAGCTCGTGGTTCAGGAATGCGTGAATGAGTGTTGAACATTCTTTATTGGGTAAAGACACCCAATACCCTACTCAATATCAACCAGATGTTTTATTTCCAATTGCCCGTGCTGAGTCTCGTCAACAGTATTTACATGTTGAGGGAATTACGCAGGGTAAAGACTGGTGGCATGTATTTGAAATCTCATGGCTGAACAGTTTTGGTTTACCGCAAGTCGCGATTGGCCGTTTAACCCTACCTGCAAGTTCTCCAAATTTAATTGAATCAAAGTCACTTAAACTTTATTTCAATAGCATGAACTTCACTCCATTTGAATCTCAACAGGCTTTTGTTGAAACAGTTGAACGTGACTTATCCAGTGCTGCTGGTGCAAAAGTTGAACTACAGCTGTTTCAGGTTGATGATTTAGAGATTTCTAAACCTAAAGGGATCTGTATCGACGATCTAATCCCTGAGCGTTTATCAGAACATCCTGATTCAACTTTATTGCAGTTAGATACGACCGCAGAAGATGACGTTGAAATTGAGCTGTACTCGCATTTGTTAAGAAGTAATTGCCCTGTGACGGGTCAGCCAGACTGGGGTACTGTTTTTATTCGTTTACAAGGTAAAAAGCCTTGTTATCGCAGCATTTTAGCTTATATTATCTCGTACCGTCAGCATAATGGTTTCCATGAACAATGTGTTGAGCAAATGTTTGCAGATATTTGGCAACTTTTGAAACCAGCAAAACTGATGGTCTATGCAACCTATACTCGCCGTGGGGGCTTGGATATTAACCCATGCCGTGTATCTGATTTGTCATGGATGCCCGAGCCAATTCGCTTGGCACGACAATAAAACGAATAAATTTGATATAGAGGACGTTCTTCAATGACCAGTTATTTCGGTATTCTTCCGTCAGCAAGTTTGAGTCAGGACATTCAACTTGCACAAGCCAATCGTGATAGTAAAGAGCCACAATACCCTTTACGTGACAAAATTTCTCTACAGCTTACCGATGAGTTAATTGACACCATGTTGGTTCACTTGGTTCAACAATTTCCACCAAGTGACAAAAGAGATACCACCGAAGGACTTGCGATTAAAATTCGCGGCATTGTTGAAACCTTAATGAAACAGCTTCTCGGCAAGGCACCAAATGAACAAGTCCTTGAATCATTAGCATTCATGGAAAAGAGCTTGTTCATTGATAATGAAGGTAAACAACGTATCGGTACAGTATTACCAGATAGCCTTGTGACTGAAATGAAAAAAAGCTTTGCTGAAGTTGCAGCTGGAAACGGTAAAGAACAACGTGATGCTTTAACAAAACAGTTTAAAACTTTTGCTGATGCCTTGATCCACCACTTTATGACAGAGTTTAACAAGACACTTGGTCTAGGTATGGTAAAACGTGGCGTTGCCAGTGTAGCAACCAGTGGTGTTGAAACGGCAGTTCATATCGTGATTAAGAAACTTATCCCAAGCTTAAGCCAAGTTGAACTCGAAGTATTTACCAAGCACTTCGATCAGTTGTTGGTACAAAAATAAGCTTTGACTAATCAGAAAGCGACGATTGCAAAATCGTCGCTTTTTTTATGCCAAATTAATCTCTTATAAATGTCACAATTTCTAAATTTGCATTGTCTAAATCAGCGTTTATGTTAGCATTCGCGGAGCGTTGATTTACTTGATTTAGAATCGCATGTCTCCAAGCCCACAATATAAATTTTTACGTCAAGCACCTCGTGATGGCTTGAGCACAGCCAATCAGCCTTCGCGTTGGCAGCAACTTCATATCGACCCATGGCTTTGTCTATTTCTTATTCTAAATGCCATACTGGGACTCACTGTCTTATATAGTGCATCTGCACAAGATGTCGGACTCGTGAGCAAACAAGCCATGAGCTTTGGTATTGGTTTTGTGGTCATGTTTAGTTTGGCGCAGATCCCTCCAAAAGTGTATCAGGCCTTTTCACCGTACTTTTATGTTTTCGGTGTACTGTCGCTGCTTGCAGTGGTGATTTTTGGTGAAGTTCGCATGGGTGCACAACGTTGGATCGACATCCCCGGCTTTGGTAGCGTACAACCCAGTGAGTTTATGAAAATTGGTATGCCAATGATGGTGGCTTGGTTCTTGTCGCGCAAAGCCTTACCTCCGAGCTTCTCGCAAGTTATTCTGTCTTTATTGCTCATTGTTGTACCTTTTTTACTTATTGCAGAACAGCCCGACTTAGGCACCTCATTATTGGTACTTGCCAGTGGTATTTTCGTGCTATTTCTTAGCGGATTGTCTTGGAAGTTAATTGCGGGTGCAGCAGGTGTAGCGGGCATTATTATTCCAATTGCGTGGGAATTTTTACTGCACGACTATCAACGCCAACGTGTTTTAACTTTATTTAATCCAGAAGCCGATGCACTCGGAACAGGTTGGAATATTATTCAATCTAAAACTGCAATCGGCTCTGGTGGTTTTTCAGGTAAAGGTTTCTTAGAGGGAACTCAATCCCACCTACACTTTTTACCTGAAGGTCATACCGACTTTATTATTGCAGCCTATTCAGAAGAGTTTGGCCTAATTGGTGTCACCTTACTTATTCTTCTGTATTGCGCGATCATTTTTAGAACATTCCAAATCGGCTTACAAAGCTTCCACAACTATGGTCGTTTGGTTGCTGGTGCATTTGGTTTGTCATTTTTTGTTTATGTATTTGTAAATGCAGGCATGGTCAGTGGTATTTTACCTGTTGTAGGTGTGCCTTTGCCGTTCATGAGTTATGGCGGAACTGCAATTATTACCCTTATGTCAACTTTTGGACTGGTTATGTCTATTCATACACATCGATAATGAGGAATTTTATAAACTTATGTTTCTTCCTACTTTGAATAAAACTTTTAAATTTTTAACTTTAAGCGCTGGTTTATTCTTGAGCAGTAATTGGGCACAAGCAAATGAATTTTATAACCATCCTAATTACTTTGCGTTCAAACAAAAGGCAATGACAACCTATGGCTTAAGCAGCGAGCAAATTGATGCTGCGATGAGTGGTGCACGTAATTTACCTAATATTTTAAATATCATGACCCGCCCTGGTGAAAGCAAACCTTGGTATCAATATCGTTCAATGTTCTTGGTTGAAGGTACCATTCAACGTGGTGCGCGTTTTAAAAGCCAATATGAAGATGTACTTAATCGTGCTGAACAGCAGTACGGTGTGCCTAAATCAGTGATTCTCGGTATTCTAGGTGTAGAAACGGGTTATGGTGCCAATAAAGGCTCTTTCATCACCAGAGACGCCCTAGCAACGCTTGCCTTTGGTTACCCACGTCGTGCTGACTATTTTAGTGATGAATTAGCGGCGTTGATTTCATGGACATATAAAGAAGGCTATCCTACCAACAGTATTGTAGGCTCCTATGCGGGCGCAATTGGTTACCCGCAATTCATGCCAAGTAATATTCAAAAACTAGGTGTGGATTACGATGGCAATGGTCATATTGATTTAAGAAACTCTGCGGCAGATGCAATCGGTTCAATTGCCAACTATTTAGCTCAACATGGCTGGGAACGTGATCGTCCTATTGGCTTCCCTGCTCGCTACTTAGGTAATAACCCTGATAGCGTTATTGCCAAGGATTTAACTCAACCAGTCCCTTATGGTGAATTAAAGAAATTAGGTGTCGCCCCAATTGACCCTTTGGTAAAAATTGATGATCTTGATTTAGTCAATGTCATTCAATTACAAGATCAATTTGGTCCAATTTACTATATTACTTATCCAAATTTCCAAGTAATTACGACCTACAATAAGAGCCGCATGTATGCAACTGCGGTATGGTTATTAGGCACCGAAGTAGCTAGCCGATAGGCTAGCTTTTTTACAATATTATGAAAAGTCAATAATTTTTTTATCAAAAAAGTATACATATTCAGCAAATTTCATAAATTGTTACAATGTTGATCATTTTTTGATCCGAAACTGTAAGTTTTTGCCCTTTTTGTAACTATTTATCGTTAAGGACTAGACACACTTCGTAAGTGATGAATATTATCGCCGCAAGATTAAAGTAATTGCAAAAGTGAATAATTAGACATGTGCACTATATTTCAAGGTGTTTTATTGAAATAGAAAAGCATGTTCTCTAGGAGTTTATACAATGCAGTTTTCGCTAAAATATATTCTAGCGCTGACGGCAGGCTTAAGTTTAAGCCCGTTACATGCTGAAATGGTACAGTCTTCATCATTAGCAAATGATGTGGAAGGTTCTAATTTGGCTGCCCGCGTACTAAGCAAAGATTCTCAAAATTTTAATTCTCGTTTTTCAAACGTTAATAGTCTTTCAATCACTGAGAGTTCAGGTGACAAAGTTCGTCGCCAAACGATCGCTGCTAAGATCGATATCCCAGCAGAAGAGCCTTCAGTGATTGAAAAACTGAATACTGTTGCTTCGAACACCGTTCGTAAATTCAGCCAAAATGGCGTTGCATCATGGTATGGTCGTCAATTCCATGGTCGCAAAACAGCAAGCGGTGAAACATTCGATATGAATGCCATGACTGCTGCCCACCGTAGCCTACCTTTGAACTGTTATATCCGTGTAACAAACAAAGACAACGGCAAAAGTGTTGTTGTAAAAGTTAACGATCGTGGTCCATTCCATGGTAACCGTGTATTAGACTTATCTTATGGTGCTGCAAAGCAACTTGGTATGTCTAGCTCAGGTACAGGTAATGTGAGCATTGAACGTGTTGATGGTCCTAATTCTTAATCATTAAGACCATTACTAAAAAGCCGCTTATTGCGGCTTTTTTATTTTTATCTATTACATTTGTTAATGCTTTACGCCCTATCCTATTCTTCGGTATATTGAATCAAGAAAAATGAATATCGCATGGAGAGCAATGTGAAGTCGATCGATGAATGGTTTGATGAATATAGTGACAGTCACCAAAACCAAACTAACAAAAAAATCCACTGGGTCTGTGTTCCTGCAATTCTATTTTCGATCATTGGTATTCTGGCGCATTTTAGTACCCTGCTTACCGCGCTATTGCTGGTTTTAACTTTGGTGTTTTATGCACGTTTGGATATTGTTTTAGCAGTGGCGATGGCTGCCCTATTAGCCATTATGGCATGGCTAATTGTGATCCTACCTGTCGGTGTTGGATTCTATATCGGCGTTTTTGTGATTGCTTGGATCGGACAATTTTATGGGCATAAAGTTGAAGGCAAGAAACCCTCATTCTTTAAAGATTTACAATTCCTTCTGATTGGCCCTGTATGGTGCATGGACGCTTATTTAGCTAAAGTCCTACCTAAATGGAAAATTCGTCAAAAATCAGCGATTACAAGCTAATTTAGCGTATATCTTGCAAGCGACCAACCGAGGGAAACTCTTATTGATAGATTTTCCCTTGGTATTTCAACCAACCATCAATATGTTTTCCACGCGGATCATGATGAGTCCAATGAATGACACCGCCTTTTTGGCTATATTCATATTCGCCAAAAAACTCAACTGTATCGCCTTTTTTCAGTCCTTCGATTCTCGGGGCTAAATCAATGTTGTGTGCGATCAATACGGTTAAACCATTCTCCAGTTTGAGGATCATTTTTTGATGTCTTGAGCCTTCGTTGTCATCTGGCAAAATTGCTTTCACAACACCCTTTGCTTGGACTTGTACATTACTTCGTTGCTGTTGATAGGCCTGCATGATCTTGTGTTGATCATCTACAGACACATTGCTACTTATAGTCGGTGAAGGACTATTTGTATTTTGTTTTTGCTTTAAATCAAAACCAAAATAAGCTGCGATCAACACAATAATCGTAATAATGATCAAATTATTTTTTTGAGTTTTCATACTTACCTTTTATTTAGTCCAAGATAGCAAAATGCCAATCGAGTTGATTGGCATTTTGATCATATCGTGTCTATAATATTTAGAACAAACGATTCATACCGTTCAACGCTGCAACACGATACGCCTCAGCCATGGTTGGATAGTTGAATGTCGTTTCCACGAAATACTTCAAAGTATTGTTTGGACTGTGCATCACCACTTGCCCAATGTGGATAATCTCTGCCGCATTGTTACCAAAACAATGGATACCCAATACTTCTAAAGTATCACGATGGAACAGGATCTTTAATTCACCGACGGTATCACCGGTAATCTGTGCACGTGCCAGATGACGGAAAGATGCTTGCCCCACTTCATAAGGCACTTTCTCTTCAGTTAACTCTTGCTCGGTCTTACCAATCGAGGAAATCTCAGGAATGGTATAAATACCTGTCGGCACATCACGGATCGGCTTCACATTTTTCTCACCAACCATGTTTGCACCCGCGCAACGGCCTTGGTCATACGCTGCTGACGCCAATGAAGGCCAACCAATCACATCACCTGCAGCATAAATATTTTCTGCTTCAGTTTGATATTGATCATTGACCATCAATTGACCACGACCATTCGGTACTAAGCCGACATTTTCTAGACCTAGACCATCCGTATTACCTGAACGACCATTACACCATAAGATTGCATCTGCTTTAATTTTCTTACCGCTGAGTAAATGCAAGACCACATGATCATCAAAAGTTTCTAAGCGATCAATTTGCTCATTGTGACGAATCAATACGCCTTGTTCACGTAAGTGATATGACAATGCATCGGCAATTTCATCATCAAGGTAGCTTAAAAGCTTTTGCTGGGTATTGATCAAATCAACTTTATGATCAAGTCCGATAAAAATAGAAGCGTATTCACAACCAATTACGCCCGCACCATAAATGATGATTTTTTGGATTGAATAATCAAGATCAAGGATCTTGTCCGAATCAAATACGCGCGGATGATTGAAATCTAAACCTTTCGGTTGGTATGGACGACTGCCTGTTGCAATCACGATTTGTTTGCAAATGATGGTGTCTTTAATGCCATCCTGACCGAAAATCAATACGGTGTTTTTATCTTGGATATATGCGCGACCGTGGAAAACTTCGATTTTATTACGGTCATAAAAACGTGTATGCGTATCGACTTGCTGTTGAATGACTTTATGCGCATTGCGGAGTACCTGTTTCATGGTGAATTGTTTCCACTCACCTACTTTTTGAAACATTGGGTCACGCTGATAACGAATAATACTTGAAACCGTTTGACGTAATGCCTTACTTGGAATTGTTCCTACGTGTGCACAGTTACCACCGAGTTGATCACGAACATCAACGATTGCAACACGTTTACCTGCTTTTGCAAGCTTCATTGCCGCGCCTTCGCCAGCTGGGCCAGAACCGAGAATTACTGCATCATATTTAACAATATTCCCACCAACGACCTCTTTCTTACGTGGCATTCAAAGCTCCTTTATTTCTTAACCGTTTTGCTATGTATATGATAACCAATATGCAGCCAGATGATGTATTTCACAACTATATATTTTTATATATTTACATTTTCAAAATGAATACCACTTTTCATGCTTTATTACGGTAAATTTGACTATAATAACGGGATATCTCAAGTCAAAGGCTGTAGAACTTATATGTCTGAACACCGTAAACCTGAACAGGGTATAAAACTTCGTGGCGCGGAAAAAGTCGCGAGAATTCCTGTAAAAGTTATCCCTACGGTTGAAGTACCTCGCAAACCTGACTGGATTCGAGTCAAGATGACCGCTCCAGAAGAAGTTCAGCGTATCAAAACAACCTTGCGCTCGCAAAAACTACATACCGTATGTGAAGAAGCTGCTTGCCCTAACCTGCCTGAATGTTTCGGTGGTGGTACAGCAACCTTTATGATCATGGGTGATATCTGTACTCGTCGCTGTCCGTTCTGTGACGTTGCACATGGTCGTCCAAATGCTCTAGATCCAGATGAACCTCGCCACATGGCAGAAACCATTTCTAATCTAGGTCTAAAATATGCCGTGATTACCTCGGTTGACCGTGATGATTTGCTAGATGGTGGTGCTCAACACTTCGTTGACTGTATCAAAGAAGCTCGTGCATTAAGCCCAAAAACCTTATTGGAAATTTTGGTACCTGACTTCCGTGGTCGTATGGATATTGCCTTACGCATCATGACTGAATGTCCGCCTGATGTATTCAACCACAACATTGAAACTGTGCCACGTTTATATAAAGCGATGCGTCCAGGTTCTGATTATCAGCACTCTTTAACCTTGTTAAAAATGTTTAAAGAATACTGCCCTGATGTACCAACCAAATGTGGTTTGATGGTCGGTATCGGTGAAACTGAAGAAGAAGTGATTGCATTGCTAGATGATCTTCGTGCACATGATGTTGACTACATTACCATTGGTCAATATCTACAGCCGTCTAAACAACATGCACCGATTGACCGCTTTGTAACGCCAGAAGAGTTTGAGCGTTATGCAGAACATGGCCGTAAACTTGGTTTTAGAAATATCTGGTCTGCACCAATGGTTCGCTCAAGCTACTTTGCTGATCGCCAATACCATGGTGAACCTGTTCCAGCAGTACGTCGTAAAGTTGATCCTGCCAAGAAAATTGCAGTTCAAGCGATTGAAGCTTAAACTTTAATAAGAGAAAGAGAGAATTCTAATATTCTCTCTTTTTTTATATCTAAAAATCCAAGCCTCAATAAATTTAAGGATAAAAATAGACTTTCTTATTGGCCGTGAAATAAGTGTGAATAATTACAACTCAAAACCCAACTACAAAAAAACCATATAAAAACATTAATTTACTTCAACCACCCCTCTCTATATTCTGATTAGACCAAATACAAGGTTGTGAAACCGTACATTTAAAGAATAAAGCCGCAATTTTTATTTAAGGCCAACCCTCTAGGCCATTCAATGACAAGAAGCTCAACGTTTTATAAATAACAGGGAACATATCTACAAAGCTTCTTATAACCAAAATATATTAATCAGGATTCAAAACTATGAAGAAGAGAATATTCACACTAACCGCCACAATACTGGGAAGCTTAATCTTATTAGGCTGTAACAATGATTCAAACAATGACTCCGAGACAGTGAATGCCAACACTGGCGACACCTTAATTTTGACCAACAATGGGATGATCAGTTCAATAGACCGCATGACACCAAACATAATTGCCTCAAATGTTAAAATTACAGGTTTACAATCTGGTGATGAACTGGTTGGAATTGATTATCGGCCTAAAGATAGCAAGCTTTATGCAATTGGTTTACTGGGAAATATATATACACTCAACCCCTCCACAGGTGTTGCCACATTTGTTAAAGCACTAATTGCAGATCCAACCGATACCATAGATGGAAATACACCATTTACAAAAATTTTAGGTGAGGCAAACCTCATTACTGTGAATTTTAATCCAGTCGCTGATCGTTTAAGAGTTATAACCAATACTGGACAAAATCTTCGAATTAATGTCGATACAGGGACAACAATTACTGACGGTGCAATTAATTTAGCAGGGAGTAGCCCTGCTATTGTTGCAGGTGCATATACCAATGCTTTTGCAGGAACAGCCTCCACCAAGCTTTACAGCATTGACCAAAATTCAGATCGAATTTATTTACAAAATGCCAATGCAGGTACACTTGGAAGTTCAGCAGCACTTGGCGCAGATATCAATACCAACGGTGGTGGTGGTTTTGATATAGATCCAGTCAACAATATCGGATTTGCTGCGCTAAAACTTGTATCTGGAACATACAAATTCTACCAACTTAACCTTGCTAATATTGGTACGAGCAATGATGCGATTTTTGCAACGAGTGATTTAAATACAAGTTTTAATAGCATGGGAATTCGTGGAATTGCTTTAAAAAGAGCCACCGACTCAACAGCTCAAGGCTTTGGTTTAACGGCAAATAATAAGTTGTTAAGTTTCGCTTTAAGCAACCCAAATTCAGTCGTTGAAAAAAACTTAAACGGTCTGCTCGTTGATGAAAGATTTATTGGTATTGACTACCGTTTAAGAACAGCAACAGAAAATTCAGGCAAGTTGTACGGACTTACCAACAAAGCAAACGTGTATACCATTAATACTGATTCTGGTTTAGCAAGCTTAGTCACCACCTTAAAACCTGCGGCAAGCAGTGGTTTTACAACGTTACAAGGCACGAGCTTTGCAGTTGATTTCAATCCAACAGCCGATCGTCTCCGTGTAATTAGCGATACAGGGCAAAACTTACGAATAAATGTTGATACTGGCGATACGATTAAAGATGGTGATATCAATGGAGCTTCGGGTGCAAAAGTAACAGCGGCAGCGTACACAAATAGCTTTAAAACGCCTGTAGCTATGCTGAACACAGAGCTTTTTGATTTAGATCAAAGCAACAAAACTCTCGCAAAACAAAACCCTCCAAATAATGGAACACTAAATTTAATTGGAAATTTAGGCATTGATCTTGGCATGGATAATGGTTTTGATATTGCAGGTGGGGACAATGGTTATGCCCTTGCTACAGTTTCAAGTGGATCGGGAGCATCCATCCTCTATCGTATCGATTTAAATAGCGATACAACGATTACAACACCGCGTGCAAGACTGGCAATTAATGTCGATGGCATACCAAACTTTGCTGCATCGAAAATTGGAAACGATTCAACAGCTCAAGTGATTGATTTAGCAATTTTATTTAAATGATCCTAATATAAAAAAACACCACAATTGTGGTGTTTTTTTATTGTGAACTTAAAAGCTTAAGCAATATGCTTTTGTACCACAATCGAACCGACTGAATAACCAGCCCCGAATGAAGAAATCACAGCATATTCGCCATCATTGACCTGCTCGCCTGTACGATGCATTGCGATAATGACACCTGCAGATGAGGTATTGGCAAATTCATCTAAAATAATTGGGGCACGTTCTAAGTCAGCATCTTTCCCGACAACGAGTTTTAGAATCAGTTCATTCATATTGGCATTGGCTTGGTGTAACCAGAAGCGTTTGATTTGCTCTGCAGTTAATTCCAGCTTTTCCAATTGTGCGGTAATGATTTTCGCAACTAATGGGCATACTTCTTTAAAGACTTTACGACCGTCTTGACGGAATAGCTTATCGTCAACAACAGCATCTTCACTACGGTTTAAGAAACCAAAGTTATTACGGATATTATTTGAGAACTGAGTAAACAAATGGATATCTAAGATTTCATAACCAGATTTAGTTTCAGTTTCTTCAATGATCGATGCCGTCGCAACATCACCAAAAATAAAGTGCGCATCACGAGTACGGTAGTCCAAATGACCCGATGTAATTTCAACATTGAGCAATAACACACGACGAGCGCCACATTTTACAGCGTCGTAGGCCTGTTTCAAACCAAACGTTGCAGCAGAACATGCTACGTTCATGTCATAGGCATAGCCTTGAATGCCCAATGCAGACTGGATTTCAATCGCAACTGCTGGGTAGGCACGTTGCATATTTGAACATGCCAAAATTACAACATCGATATCTTCTGCGGTAACACCTGCATTTTCCATCGCTTGCTTAGCAGCAATAACGCCCCACTCCGCTTGAAGTGAAAGTTCATCATTACTACGCTCTTGCAAACGTGGGCGCAAACGTGTCGGATCAAGAATACCTGATTTTTCGACCACATAACGGCGTTGAATACCCGATGCTTTCTCGATAAATTCAGGGCTTGAGCCACGAAGTGCTTCAATTTCGCCAGCTTCAATTTGCGCTGCGTTATCTTGGTTATACTGTTCTACATAAGCATTTAAACTTTCAACCAATTCTTCATTGGAAATAGATTCGGTTGGGTGGAATAAACCTGTACCTGTTATACGGATGCCCATGTAAAACTCCTGTAAAGAATGCTTCTAACTTTCATATTTTTCAGTTTAACCGATTGCTAATCGATCCCATAGTTTTTGTAATCTAGTTGGTGAAATAGGCAGCTTTGTTTTCATCGGCTGAGAAAACAAAGAAATTCTAAATTCTTCCAACATCAAATACAGTTCTTTGATTTTAGGATCATTTTTAAATTTAAACACTTTGTCCATCCATGGATCGACTTCATCAATTGCAGCAAGGTCTCGTTGTAGATTATTGGGCAAACGATCTAAACGCAATAGCAACGCTTTCAAATAACGCGGATATTCCTGCCAAATTTCAGCAGGACGACTATATACAAAGTTTGCTAATGACATTAAATCAAGTTGATCTTCAATATCATCTACACTTCGACCAAAAATCGTTTGATCTAAAACCAATAGTTCACGGCGAATCTGCTGCCATTGGGTAAATATTTCAGTTAAATCACTTAATGTCTGTTGACCATTTGCTAAAAATTTCTTTTTAGTTTCAGTCAACAGTTGTTGAAACTCAGCCGCATTTTTTGGTAGCTCTTGAATTGAAACTTGCAAGGTTGCATAGACCAACATTTGTTCCAGCTTGGCACGATCACCCAGTGGTGAATAGGCTAAAGCCAATGGCTTGGAAATTTGCTTTTTCAATTGACGAATTAAATCACCCAATTGCATATGCACCAGACGAATCACCCCTTCACGATGCTGCTTAATTGCTTCATCTTGATCATTAAAGGTTTGAATCACTACACCCGACTCGTCTTTGGCTTCAAGCTCAGCAAATAACTTGGTTGGTACCAGCGCTTGGTATTGCTTGATCACAACGCCTGTTACTTTCTGCGATGCTTCAAACACAAAATTTTCAGGGAAAGTCTGGAACTCACCTTGTTGCTGTTTCACTGGACGATGAGTTTCAACACGACAACGTGCTTTTAACTCGTCCAGATCACGCCCTTGTGCGATCAACTTGCCTTTCTCATCAACGACTTTAATAAACGGTATCAGATACTGATCAATGCGTTCAAAAGAAAAATCTTTTTCCGTAATCTGCTCACCGCGTAAAGCAAACGCCAAGTAGCTAAATAAATGCTCGCGCAAATGCACGGCATCAATCCCCTGCATGAGCTTTTTCGCGGTATCAGGTATCGGTACCAAATTGCGACGTTTGTCTTTTGGCAGTGCTTTCAATAAAGCTTCGATTAAATCCTGACGCCACCCTGGAATCCCCCATGACCATTGCTTTTCATCCACTTGTGGTAAAGCCTGCACAGGTATTTTAACTGTCGCCCCATCTTCATCATGGCTTGGATCAAAACGATAGCTGGCGGCCAAACGCAATTGTCCATTATGCAAATAATCTGGGAATTGTTGCGTCGTTGGACGATCATTCATCCATAACGCATCATCATCTACAAATAAATGACGTGGGTTTTCAGCCTCTAACGTGGCACGCCAATCTTCAAAACTGCTGCGACTGGCAATTTCTTCTGGAACCTTCCCTGCATAGAACTGGTAAATGGTTTCTTCATCCACCACCAAGTCACGACGGCGTAATTTATCTTCAACCCGTTCAACTTCTTCAAGTTTGAGCAGGTTATGTTTTAAAAATGGTGGGGTAATACCTAAATTACCTGTCGTTAAGGCATCGCGTAAAAAGATTTCATGCGCAGCAGGTTGGTCTACTTTTTCAAAATTGATTAATCTTTTCGGTTCAATAATCAAACCAAACAGAGAAATCTGCGCATAAGCATTAACAATACCTGCTTTTTTCGACCAATGTGGTTCAAAATAGTGATATTTCAATAAGTCCCGTGCGGCCAATAGAATCCATTCTGGATCAATTTTTGCCAAAGTCCGTAAATACACCTGCGAGGTTTCCACCATCTCAAATGCCATAACCCAAGCGGTATTGGTCTTGTGTAAGGTACTCGCAGGAAAAACTTTGGCCTTCTGCTGGCGCACCGCCATAAAAGTATTACGTTCGTCTGTTTTATTGGCGATAAATGAAAGCAAACCAGTTAACAGCGCACGGTGTAAGTTTTCATAATTGGCTGATTTTTCATTAAAACTGAGTTTTAAACCTTCTGCCAATTCAACCAATTGCTGATGGGTTTGTTTCCATTCACGAAGACGCAACCAGCTTAAAAAGTGCTGACGTGCAAATTGACGGCGCTTATTTTCAGTTTGTGTTTCTGGACTAGTTTGCAGCGTATTCCAAAGTTTTAAATAAAATAAAAAGTCTGAGTCTGCTTCTTTAAACAATGCATGCTTTTGATCTGCCTGCATTTGTTTGTCCGCAGGACGTTCACGTGGATCTTGAATGGCCAAGGCACTGACAATAATCAAGGTTTCTTTGAGCACACCAAAATGAGCCCCACCCACCAACATACGCGCCAAACGTGGGTCAATCGGCATACGCGCCATCATTTGACCGACTTTGGTTAAGCCACCACTAGCTTTTCTTTTACCCTCATCCCAACCTTCTCCCACTGGGAGAAGGAGTTCTCCTCTCCCAAAGGGAGAGGAGTTAGAGGAGAGGGATGATAACGCACCCAACTCAACCAAGAGTTTACGTCCGTCATTGACCAAACGGAAATCTGGCGGCTCAATAAAATCAAAATCTTCTAGATTACCTAAGCCCAAGCTTTGCATTTGCAAAATAACAGAAGCCAAGTTGGTTCGTTTAATTTCAGGTTCAGTAAATTCAGGACGACTTAAAAAGTCTTCTTCACTGTATAGACGAATACAGACACCCGCCGCAATACGACCACAGCGGCCTTTACGCTGGTTGGCTGCAGCTTGTGAAATTGCTTCAATCGGTAAACGCTGTACCCGTGAGCGGTAGTTATAACGCGAGATACGAGCAAAACCACTATCAATCACATAGCGAATATTCGGTACAGTCAGTGCTGTTTCTGCTACGTTGGTGGCAATAATAATGCGTCGACCTTTACCACCTGGACTAAAGATCTTTTGCTGTTCCGCCAGCGCTAAACGGGCATATAAAGGCAATACCTCAGTATGACGAGGACCATATTTTTGCAGCGTTTCCTGCAATTCACGAATTTCTTGTTCAGTACTGGCAAAAATTAAAATATCCGCATATTCAGGATGACCTTTTGCTTCAGCATCAGCAAAACACTCTTCTACTGCTTGTACTACAGCACGCGGTAAATTTTCTTCGAAATCATCAAACTCGTCATCATCGCTACCGACAATGCTCAGCTCAGAAATCGGGCGATAACGCAGCTCGACAGGAAAGCTACGGCCTTCTACTTCAAAAATAGGCGCATCATAAAAATATTGGCTAAATCGGTTTACGTCCAGAGTCGCCGAAGTCACGATGACTTTTAAATCAGGACGCTTTGGCAAAAGCTGCTTGAGATATCCCATGATGAAGTCAATATTGAGTGAACGTTCATGTGCTTCATCAATAATAATCGTATCGTATTTTGATAAAAAACGGTCATTGGTCAATTCAGCCAACAAAATACCATCGGTCATCAAACGGACGATTGAGTCTTGTGAACCTTGCTCATTAAAACGGATTTTAAAGCCAATTGATTCGCCAAGCTTCTCACCCACCTCTTCAGCAATACGTTGCGAAACACTTCGTGCAGCCAGTCGACGTGGCTGAGTATGACCGATCATCCCAGTGAGCCCACGACCTGCCAGCATAGCAATTTGTGGGAGCTGTGTGGTTTTACCAGAACCCGTTTCACCAGCAACAATAATGACTTGATGCTTTTGAATTGCCGCAATTAAACGATCTGCGTATTGAGTAACAGGCAGGTCTTGATTCAGTTTGATCTTGGGAATACGCGCTAAGCGTTGTTTGACTTTATGGTTAGACTGTTCAAATAGTTTTTCAATTTCTGCTGTTTCTGTTTTTTTATCTTTGCGCAGTCGATTTAAACGGTGACGGTCACGTGCCATAACCAATTGATCTACATTTAAATGACTCTGCACTGAACAGCTTTCCTGAAAAATAAAATAATCGACTATTTTACGCCTTAAGCCCTTGCTATGCAAAGAAAGCTTTTCATTCTCTTCGCGACAGAATGCAAAACTTAGCTTATTTAGCCCATACCTCTTTTTATTCCCTGATCGTTTTACACATACATCCGATGTAGAAAATTTAATCGTATATCTTGGTTTTTTATATATTTTTATCTTTTTTCAATTTTACCCTTGAATTTTGCTGACGTAGACTTCATGTTGTTATGCACATTAGTTTTGGATATTTTGTCATTTTTACTTCATCTCTATGCGGTCAAATAAGACAGATATCCTTGGGTGAAAGTCGTTCCAGATTGAGTTATTCAATTTTCCGATTTTAGTCATGTAAAAATACTATTTCCCCAATAACTAAAAATTATTTATTCTTGACCTCGTAAACAAGTAAGGCGTTAGCCTCTCAATAAAACCTCAATCATGGAGACAATGATGAGCTTAATTAATACTGAAGTTAAACCATTTAAAGCAACTGCGTACCACAACGGTCAATTTGTTGACGTATCTGAAGCTGATCTTAAAGGCAAATGGTCTGTTGTATTCTTCTACCCAGCTGACTTCACTTTTGTATGTCCAACTGAGTTAGGCGACCTTGCTGACAACTATGCTGAATTCCAAAAATTAGGCGTTGAAATCTATGGCGTGTCTACTGACACTCACTTCACGCACAAAGCGTGGCACGACACTTCAGAAGTTATTGGTAAAATCCAATATCCATTGATCGGTGACCCAACTTGGACACTTTCTAAAAACTTCGAAGTATTAATCGAAGCTGCTGGTCTTGCTGACCGTGGTACTTTCGTAATCGATCCAGAAGGCAAAATCCAAATCGTTGAAATCAACGCTGGTGGTATCGGCCGTGATGCATCTGAACTTCTTCGTAAAGTTAAAGCTGCTCAATATGTTCACGCTCACCCAGGTGAAGTATGCCCAGCTAAATGGAAAGAAGGCGAAGCTACGCTTGCTCCATCTATCGACTTAGTTGGTAAAATCTAATTATTTAGATTAGACCACTCGGTTTGAAACCACCCTTTTTAGGGTGGTTTTTTTATTGAGAATTTTGATCAATCCAAGCCCTATTTCACACCCAAAATTTATAGCTAATTTTTTACAATTCTTATACTTATAAATTTATAGCCAGCTTCATTTATGAATTGTCAGACGGTTTCAGTTGGAGTACTGTCAAAGAATAGAACATCAGAGTTGTTAACCATGTACTAAAAGATCAAATCAAAATGGGGACGAATATATGGAAAAACCAGTTGTTGTAACCTCTTGGAAATACGATGTTTCTTCACGCTATTTAAAAATTTTCTATAGCAATGGCTCAGGTGAGCTTTATCATCCCGTTCCAGAGTTTATCTACAATAATTTACTTCGCACCAACGATAAAACCGCCTTTGTGCATAAATATCTTGAGTTTGATCTGCATTTTAAGCGACTCTGTATTTCAGCCTAGTCATAAAAAATCAGCCCGATTGGGCTGATTTTCGTTGTATTTAGCTTAAGCTTTAAGCAGCATCTTGCTGTTCAGCATATTTCTCTAACATCTTCTGTTTAGCCTCAGGATAGACATTTATTCTGTCCAAATTACCTTTATAGTGTTGCACCACTCGATCATCCATGATTTTTGACCACCACGATGGAATAAATGCAGGCAAAATCATGGCGCCATAACCAGCAGGTAATTGTGGCGCATCCTCAAAATGACGCAAAGTTTGGAAGCTTCGGGTCGGGTTAGCATGATGATCTGAATGACGTTGTAATTGATACAGGAACAAATTAGTCACGACATTATTATTGTTCCAGCTATGTTCTGGCAAAGTCCGTTCATATTGACCATTTTCTTTCTTTGCACGCTTTAAACCATAATGTTCAATATAATTTACTGATTCAAACAAAGTAATCGCATAAGCCGCTTGCGTGACTTGGAACGGGACTGAACGCATACCAAACTTGCTCAACATGGCAGCATGATATACAGCTGACATTGCCCAACCATGAATTAACTCATTTTCCTTACAGAAGAAAGGTAGTTTTTTACGTTCTAAACGGTTTTTCTCAATTTCGATCGCCGATTTAAAACTACCAATCACAGTACGCGGTAAAAACTTCCAAAAGCTTTCGCCAAATTGTGAAGATGCTGGATCTTCAGGTGTTGCAACTCGACGGTGGTGCCCATAAGGGTGTTCAATTCGGAAATGGTTATAACCCGATGGTGCTAAAGCCAAATGCGACAAATAATGTTCTAAACGTCCTGTCTTATGGCTGAGTTCATGTGCAGTATTAATGGCAATTCCATTGACCATTCCTACTAAGGTTCCCAATAACACTTGATCTGCGACTGGCGTATCTTTACGACTGGCTAAATAGGCCCCATAAATATTGGTCGCGTATTGTAAAGGAATAAAAAGTTTAACGATTCGAGCGTAATACGGATCAGCTTCTAAATCCGCGATTGCGTCTAATGGTGGATTTTCGGTGTCTTCACCAATCAATTTATCCAATGTCGGAATAACGCCATGAATAAATAATGGTCCAAATGAAGCAAAGAATTTTTTCGTTTTTTTAGGACCAAACTGATAGCCCGCCAAGCCCCCCATTGCAATGGTTGGTACAGCCAAACCTAATAGCCATAAATGACGTTTTTTATCCTTAAATGTTGTTGTCGCTTGCTCGACATCTAGTTGAGTATGCATATTCATTAGAAACTCCTCAATCAAACACAAAATGTTTTGCTTGAATTGATTGTGTTCCTTCACCGCTCCTCTATATTATCATTTTAAGACTTGCTATTATCATTTTAAGACTTTACTGAGTTTTTCTTGTGCAAAAGCAACAGATCCCGGTTATTCCATCACGTTATTATTTGCGCCTGATTGAAATTTTAATCGGTACGCATCAATACGATAATGATTTGTTGATGGCTGTGCAGCAAGAACTGGCAAAAACAGAATTATTATCGATTCAACAAATTGAACAATTCATTGAGATTGGTTTAAGTCTGCCCAATACCCAAGACTTGGCCTTTGAACTGGGCAAAAATATCAAGCTCAGCTCACATAGTCTCGTCGGCTATGCACTCATGACCAGTCCTAATCTGGAACATGCGTTAAGATTAATCGCCCAGTACTTTAGACTGATTATGCCAAGCTTTAAGCTCAGCATTCAGTTTCCAACAGGCTCACAAAAGGTTGAACTGCTATTTGAACCAATTTTGCAGATGAATAAGCAATGTTTGGCCTTTCATATTGAAGCGATTGCCGTAGCGTTCTACTACAGCCTATTAGAATTGGCAGGTCAGCAATTACAACGTTACCAAGTCTATTTAAGTGTTCCTGAACCAAGCCACCATGAACGTTACTTAGCCTTGGTAAAAGCCAATTTCCACTTTAACTATACTTGGCTTTCAGGTATCCGCGTGGTGATTGATCAGCAACAATTAGCACTACCCTTGCCTTTGGCTGATGCACATAGCTTAAAAGTAGTTGAGCAACGCTGTCAGGAACAAATTCAGAAAATCTACCATCAAGGTGAAATTGTAGAATGGATCAGCATGATGCTTAGACAAGCGAATCAAGTGCCAACCTTAACTGAATGCGCCAAAGTCTTAAACATTTCCACCAAAACCTTGCAACGCTATTTGCAGCAACATGGCGTTGAATTTCAAGCTTTAAAGCAGCAGATCAGTACTGAGCGAGCCATTGAGTTATTAGAAAATTCTAGCTTTACCATTACCCATATTGCCTATGAACTCGGTTATTCTAATCCTGCCAATTTCACCCGTGCATTTAATAAAGTGATTGGCTGCAGCCCTCAAGCCTATCGACTACACCATCAAAGTAAAATCAATTCACTTCAACACCACCATACATAAACCTGCACCGATCGGCAGAATGGTGCTCATGTAATCTTCATCATCTTTAATCAGTTCGAGGAATTCCTTCACTTCTGCTGCATGAGAAATCACATTATCAACAATCAAGGTACTTCCCGAAGACTGCAATAAACGCTTTAAGTCTTGCCAGTAGCTCACATAGCTACCACGTTCCGCATCCAGCAGAATCAGATCATAAGGTTCAGTTGCTTGGGCTAGATAATTTGCAGCATCACCCACCCAAAAATCAATAAACGGCTCTAAGCCAAATTCTTCCGCATATTTTCGCGCTTGAGCACTACGAAAAGCATTAATCTCGAGGGTTTTCACCTTAGCATCACCTACGGCTTTTGCTGCTTCAGCCAGCCAAAGTGTCGAATAACCTGTGGAGGTTCCTATCTCGAGAATTTCTTTTGATTGTTGGGTACGGACTAACATACCAAGTAGCTTTGCAGATTCCGCTTCAATATTACGGTAACGTCTTAAACGATCAGACTGGCGAGCATCGTGTTGTTTAAACTCATCATATAAATCAGAAATACGTTGTAAAAATACAGTGCTGGTCATGCCTGATCCTCCAAGTGCGTACATTAAAAGCGCATTGAGCTTAAGTCGTTTGTATTAATTTAAAACGCGGTAGAATTTGACCACCTTCAAGCTGAACAGTTTCGGTAAACATACCTAATGGGCGTACCCACATTGAGTAATCACCATACAAGCATTGATATACCACCAATTCTTCTTCCGTTTCACTATGACGAGCCACGTTAAACACTTGATACAATTGACCTTTATAGTGTTGATAGATACCGCGTTGTAACGCCATATTTCTTACCCTTTATTTATGCCATGAAATGATTGCAGTTATATAACAACTTTGATTGTACTCAAATTTTTACTGAAAGATATGTTCAAAATTTGGCAACAGTATTAAAATTCAAAAAACCGATCGAATTCATAAAAACATACTGTTTTACCTATTCATTACTTTTGCGTACTATAGCTTCATTGAATGAATTTAGCTGATTTAAAAGTCTTAGCGTTTGGAGAAATACATGTTAGATCAAAATATTAAAACTCAATTAAAAGCTTACTTAGAACGTTTAGAAAGTCCAATCGAGTTGGTTGCTGCTTTAGATGACTCAGATAAAGCTGCAAAAATCAAAGAACTCGTGACTGAAATTGCTGAACTTTCTGATCAAGTTACGGCGCGTTTTGACGGTTCAAACGCTCGCCATCCTAGTTTCGGTGTGGCTAAAGCAGGTGAACAACCACGTGTGTTCTTTGCTGGCTTACCGATGGGACATGAGTTTACTTCTTTGATCTTGGCATTATTACAAGTGTCTGGTTATGCACCTAAAGTATCTGATGAAGTACTCACTCAGATCAAAGGCTTAAACTTAAGCGCGAACTTTGATGTGTTTGTATCGTTGAGCTGCCATAACTGTCCAGATGTGGTTCAAGCACTCAACTTGATTGCGATCAACAACCCAAATACCACAGCAACCATGATTGATGGTGCTTTCTTCCAAGATGAAGTTGAAGAGCGCAAAATCTTGGCCGTACCTATGGTGTTCCAAGACAACCAGCATATTGGTCAAGGTCGTATGACTTTGGAAGAAATCGTTGCCAAGTTGGATAGCAATTCAGCTGAGAAAGATGCAGCAGCAATCAATGCCAAAGATGCATTTGATGTATTGGTGATTGGTGGTGGTCCTGCGGGTGGTACAGCGGCAATTTATGCAGCACGTAAAGGTATTAAAACCGGTATCGTGGCTGAACGCTTTGGTGGTCAGGTAATGGATACCATGGACATTGAGAACTTCACCACAGTTCAAAAAACCGTGGGTCCTCAATTTGCTCAAGACATGGAAGCACATGTTCGTGAATACGGTGTCGACATCATGAATTTACAACGTGTCAGCAAGATCACAGGCGCAGATCAAACGGCCAATGGTTTGGTTGAGGTTGAACTGGAGAATGGTGCCAAACTTGAATCGAAAACCATCATTCTGTCTACAGGTGCACGTTGGAGAGAAATGAATGTACCAGGTGAAGCGGAATACCGTACCCGTGGTGTAGCTTACTGTCCGCACTGTGATGGTCCATTATTCAAAGGCAAACGCGTTGCTGTGATTGGTGGTGGTAACTCGGGTGTCGAAGCAGCGATTGACCTTGCAGGGATTGTAGAGCATGTAACTTTGGTTGAGTTTGATACCAAACTTCGTGCTGACCAAGTATTGCAAGACAAATTAAATAGCTTGCCGAACACGACAGTGATCTTGAATGCACTCAGTACAGAAGTGGTCGGTGATGGTGCTCAAGTAACGGCATTGAAATACAAAGATCGTGCCACTGATGTAGAGCATAGCGTTGAACTTGCAGGGATCTTTGTACAAATTGGTTTATTACCAAACACGGATTTCTTGAAGAACAGTGCGGTTGAACTCAGCAATCGTGGTGAGATCGTGATTAATGATCGCAATGAAACCAATGTTAAAGGTGTCTTTGCTGCGGGTGACTGTACGACTGTGCCATACAAGCAGATCATTATTGCCACAGGTGAAGGCGCGAAAGCATCACTGTCTGCTTTTGATTATATGATCCGTTCTGGTGTTTAAACTGATCCAAAACATGTGCACGCACTTACATTTTCCGATGTAAGTGCGTGTTTTTACAAGTTATCAACAAATTTTCAACTTTATTATTCATCTAGTTTATGTTTATATTTTCGGTATCCATATCCGATTGGATGCCACAAAGAAAAGGAAATAGACAATGAATAAATTACTTGTTGCATTAGGTCTTGCTGCTACTGTTGCGCTTGTAGGCTGTAATAAAGATAAAGCACCTGAAACAGGTGCAACCACGGGTGAACATTTAGAACATGCTGCTAGCCAAGCTAGTGCTGATGTTCAAAATGCTGCGGATACTGCTGCTAACAATGTTGCAACTGCGGTAGATACAGCGGGTGATCAAATTGATGCTGCCGCTGATCACACTGCAACTGCAACTGCTGAAGCTGCTGCTAAAACTGAAGCTGCTGCACGTGATGCAACCGCTAAAGTTGCTGGTGCTGTAGAATCAACTGCTGCTGACGTGAAAGAAAAAGCTCAACAGTAATTGAGTTGAAATAAAAAAGCCTCTGTAAACAGAGGCTTTTTTATATGTCCAATTTAGCTTAATAAACCTTCATCGCGCATTGCAATTTGTACAGATTGACGTTCAGCTACTTTATTACGCAATGCAATAATGTTGATGTAAGGCGTCAAGTCATGTTCGATATGGTTTGACCAATTCGTGAGAACAAACAAATATGCATCCGCAGGACCAAAGTTGTCATCGACCAAATAATCGTAATCTGATTCAGCTAAATAGTTGTCGATATATTTAAGCAAGCGATCAACTTCAGCATAGGCTTTGGTTTTCTCATCATCAGAAAGTTTGCCGCTAAAGAATACAGAATAAGCATCATGCAATTCTGAGTTCAAGTATCCTAACCACTCTAGAACTTTAGCACGCCCCATCCCTGATGGTGGAATTAAATCCTGTTTAGGATCATGCTGTGCCAAAAACGGTAAAATCGCCACATTCTCAGTTAAAATCAAACCTGGATTAATTTCCAATGCAGGTACATAGCCCTTTGGATTAATCTCGTAATAATCTGCACCTTTTGAAGTTTTATGTGTTTTTAGATCAACTCGTTCTAAATCAAAATCGACGTTTATTTCATTTAAAATAATATGGGCTGCCAATGAGCATGCGCCAGGTGAATAATACAACTTCATAATTGATCCTTGTTATCTAACAACTTATGCCCTAGAACGTTCCTACGAAACTCGAGAACAGAAATAACCAAAATTTATAATAGCTTTCATGCTAAGAACATCTACTCCACTACTATTAATGAATTTTTTTCTGCCTTGCAAGTTATATTCCGTGACGATTGATTAATTTATGAAAAAACAAACCAAACAATGTCACGGAAGATGGATTACGCTCGACCAAAAAGTTTGCCTAACCATTCAAATAATGAGTTTAAAAATTCAACGATGATATTCTTCGGATTACTTGGTTCAAGTTGAGAATCCGAGCTTTTCATATCCAAATCTACAATCACAGGGTCATGATCTGAAGAGCGATATGCATCTGCCGAGAAGAACAAAGCCTTTTGCTCATCAGTTTTATATTCTTCGTTATAGTCCAATACCGTTGGTTCATCAGCATTGATATGCCATGCAAAGGTTTTGATCACACGTTTATATAGATTGGCGTCGGCAATGGCATGATCAAGGTTACCTGCTCCGCCATAACCATCGGCATCGCTCGCCACACCAAACACATAGCTATAAGCTTTATTACCCTCACCCACTTTGCTGTCATTCAGCAATACTTTGTAGTTGGCTTTCTCAAAGCTGAGGATTGGGTCTTCTTTGGCATAACTGTTCATATCACCTAACAGTAAGATGTTCGGATTCTTCACTTGAGTCGGATTCTTGGCAATCCACTGGGTGAGTTGCTCAACCGCTTTCACTCGGGTTGGGTTCCAACAGCCCTGTCCATCACGTTGATCTGCATCGAGAGAGTTTTCATCAACACCGCGACAGCTCTTCGATTTAAGATGATTTGGAATCACGGTAAAGATTTGTCCACCTTGTACAGGTTTGAAGGATTGTGCAATGGTTGAACGGCTTTTATCCCCTAAATCCAATACAGCAGGCTTATTCACTGGCTGAACACGTTTGCTGTTATAAATAATTGCAACTGCAATCACATCTGTACCCAACTGATTAAGTCCTTCTGGAATCACATATTTCCAGTCTGCCCCTAAAGCTTTGGTCAGGTTAGCAACCGCACTATCACTGCCATAACCATTATTGGCAATTTCCATCAAACCATAGACATCAGCATCAATTGATTTTAATGCGTTGACGATTTTGGCATGTTGTTTATCAAATTCAGCCTGACTATTGGCACCGCGTTCCGTTGGGAAGCCATTCTTGCCATTGTCATAGTTCAGCACGTTAAATGCCGCAGCGCGAATATGTTTACTTTGTTTAGCCGCAATCGTTGAACGCGGATTGGAGGTGGTTACCACTTCTGGCAAGTTTGCACCTGCAATCGGTTGTACACGCCAAGCATTAAAGCGGTATTCCAAAATACCCTGTGCGTTCTTTAACTGATATCCCGAACGCAGCGTATTTAAAGCACTAAAGTTTTGTGGCAACCACGGTGCACGGTTTTGATTGTTATAACCATCATCAAAGATAATCTTAGAAAGTAGATTTTGTTGTGCTAAAGCCTTGGCTTCATTTGAAAGTGCAGGATAAAGATTGGTTGGAATAAATAAGCGACCAAGGCTTAGTGACAGCTCACCATAACGACCAAAATTATAGTTTTCACTTACCGTCAACGTTTGCGGTAATTTCACTAACATCCCTTGATAACGCTTAGGCGAGTTCCCCGCTGTATCGGTCAAACTACTAAATGGCAAGTTTAAGTCCAGTGGTTGAATCAACGATGCCATATTCTGGTTACAGGTCTTAATATCCTGCTGCAACTGATCCAATTGAAGTTGGTTTTGATAACTGGTTAAACGACCACGCAGGATAACTTCATCACCAACCTGTCCACCTTTGACTGCACTACTTGCAGGGATATAAACAAAAATTGCATTGCTGACATTTGGCGTGGCTTTGCTATCAGGCGTTTGTACATAGAAACCTGAGAAACCATTGCTATAACGATAATCAGCTGTGATCACACCACGAATGGTGTAGTTTTGATTCTGAGCTGACTCGGCTAAACTGGAAATCGGCGTATCACTACTGCTACAGCTAACTGCATCTACAGGTGGAGTGGTGGTTGAACCGCTTAAATTCGAAAAATCATTTCGATCTGTCCATGCCTGCCAAGATTGGTCAAGGTCAAATGGACTGGTCGGGTCAACACTCACTACAGGATTATCTGTTTGAATGCGTTTAAAGCTGTTCGCAGTACTGAATACCGTTGTGCCCCAACCTGCCGTTGGACGCTCACCAATACGACCAAAACGATCTACGGGTGTACCGCGATACAACAACACAATGGCATCATCACCATTAAAAGATAATCCAGCGACTTGATTAACCTTATCGCCCAATTGTGCCTGTAATTCTGAACGACCTATCAGGAATTTTTGCTTACTGGCCAAAGTGCCTTGTAATGGGAAAGCGACGGTTTTAACCGTGCCGCCATTATTAAACTGCTGGATTTCATAATCCGCTAAATTCACCGCTGTAGCATCGGGGTTATAGATTTCCAGTCCCTTTTTATTGCTGCTGCCATCGACATACTGGCTAAACATCAGTTGTGCATGTGCAGCTGAAAACATTGAAGACGCGCCTAATAAACCTAGGCAAATGGCAATCGAATGGTATTTAAAATTGTTCATCATTTTTTACTTAGTGTTAAAATTGTAATTAGGCTATGCAATTTCTGTGACAGCTACATGAAGATTTTTTGACAAATTTTAAGCAATTTCAGAAATGATCGGCTAAATAAAATCACTTAAAGTTTGACTTGACCACCTGAACACTTAAAATACGGCATTTCTATATTTATATCTCCAGAATCATGTCAAACGATCAGTTAGAAACGCAAATTACGGAACTCGACAATTTGCCTGAGCACCGTGAAATTGTGACGTTTATGCGTCGTTCAGCTCCGCTCAATACTTCACAACGTACTGCTTTAGAAGATTATCGTGATTTAATTTTGGAATATCCTGTTGGCGATTTACGTCAACACTTTGAACATCCTGAACGTCCATTAACTGTTGAAATCGGTTTTGGTATGGGCCGTTCATTGGTGTTAATGGCGAAAGCCAATCCTGAACGTAACTTTGTCGGAATCGAAGTTCATGTGCCTGGTATCGCACAGTGTGTTTATGAAGCGGGTATGGCAGGTTTAAAGAACTTATTTGTACTGGATGCCGATGCAATCCAAGTGTTACGTGAAATGCCTGATAACAGCATTAACTGTGTACAGCTTTATTTCCCAGATCCGTGGCAGAAGAAGCGCCACTTTAAACGCCGCTTCGTTATTCATGAGCGCATGCAACTGGTTGAACAGAAGTTAGAGCTTGATGGTACATTCCACGCAGCAACTGACTGGGAACCATATGCAGAGTGGATGCTTGATATCCTAGATAACCGTCCAGATATGGAAAACTTGGCAGGTAAAGGTAATAGCTACCCTCGCCCAGAATGGCGTCCAGTGACTAAATTTGAACGTCGTGGTCTTGAATCAGGTCACAAGATCAATGATTTTATTTTTAAGAAAATCAAATAAGTCGATTTAGTTTTTAAAGAAGCCACTCATTGTTTAGTGGCTTTTTTATTGCTAAGCATCTAAATGCTATGCTTTCTTATCAAAATAATCTTCTGGATAGGGATCTTGGCCTTTTAACTTATTACGATATTTCATTACACTAATCTGAACGCCATCATCAGTCAAAAAGTCATTATAAAAATCCTGCTCTTTGGGATATTCAAAATTTAATTTTTCGAATATTTGTTCGGATAACTCACCAAAAATTTCATAAGATTTTCGAAAACTAAAATAATTTATAAATGCAGAAAATGAAACTGAAATAAAAAATGCGATAAGTATTGCCTGAAAGAAAAACAATATACGTTCAACGGAATAATCAAAAGAAAAAAGAAAACTAAATATAAGTACAATTAAAAACAAGCCAAATGATGCAATACTAAAATAATAGGTCTGCATCATAATCGCTTTATAACCCATTTTTACAGAACGCCCCATTTCATAGATCATATACAATAAGCCGGATTTAGGATCAATAATGGCATAGACCTGATAACGTCCATCTACAGGCTTATCATTAATTACAGCAATCAATTCATCATTTTCTTTAAAACGTACCGTCGTAAATTGTCCTAGCAAAGGACACCCCTCTATTTCACCAATAAAAGTTATACCATCTTTTGCTTTTCCAGCCATTAATAAAATAGGCGAGCTTGTAAGCAATGAACTACTTCCAGCAAGTACACCTGCAAAAGCGGTGCCTGCTGCAATCCCACTAATATTCTGATTTACAGGAATTTTGGACTTGGCTTTCTCTAGAGAGTGAATTGGACCTTGAACAAGCTTTAAGTTTAGTTTCAAATGATTTACCTTAAATAACCTTAATTTTAGCTAGTTATACATTCCGTTCTTTTTGCTCTATATAACTGTCTGAGTATGGATCTTCTTTAATGACCTTACGGTACTCAAATACTGCTTCAAGCAACAAATGATCTTTTTCACTCATGTAGCGACTTGGTAATAAAAAAATCTCTTGAGGATCTTTAAATCCATATAAAGAAAAAATCTGCTCTGATTTTTCTGACAAATGCTTTAGTGAATTTGAAGAATTTTTAATAATAAAAAATAAAATAAAGTAGAATAAAATAAATACAAAGGCTAAAATTAATAATGTATTTAAATTTATTCCACGAGCTAATAAAACAATAAAACTTGTTATGATTATGGTTATAGAATACCAAACTAACCCACCTTTCATAACTGAAATATTATGAGGCTTAGGTGAGGCTCCCATCCCAACCTGCATATGAAGCAAACCTGTTTTAGGGCTCAATACAGAATAAAGCTCATATAAGTTGTTTTCTAGCCGTCTTACAATGCAAATAACATACTCTTCCTGTTCGAATAGAGCACGATGAAACTGGCCGATGCAAATTTTTTCATCTATTTCCAAAACAACTGACTTGACATGTAAACGGCTACGCGATGCGAGAAATACAGTCTGTGCGGACAATGAAACACTTTCTGCTACACTGCTTAGAATTGCAGAAGCTGCAATTTGAGCATCACCAGACTCACCAAATGCACTTAAAGAGTCATCATAAACCTCTAACCTTTGAATGCGACCTTCGATTTTTAGTAAATCATACATTCCGTTCTTTTTGCTCTATATAGCTTTCTGGGTATGGATCTTGTTCAATGACCTTGCGGTATTCATAAACTGACTCCAATAACAACTTATACTCATCACTGATATAACGAGATTTCAACAAAGATAAATCATCAGCATTATAAAAACCATAAATATTAAAAACTTTTTCAGATTTTTCACACAAATATATTAATGATTCTCCAGCTTTTTTAACAACATAATTTATAACTATATATCCAAAAACCGATATAATTAACCAAAAAAATAAATTCTCACTATTAATACCAGTTGCCCATAAAAAATTATGGAAAATAAAAAAAATACCACTCCATAATATATTAACCCTTCCTTTTTGAGACCCTTTTTATTTTTTTCTACTGACTCCCCCATTCCCACCTGCATATGCAACAGGCCTGTCTTCGGGCTTAATACTGAATACAGTTCATACAAATTATTTTCAAGTTTTTTTGCTATACAAATTACATACTCATTTTCTTTTAATAAAGCACGATGGAATTGACCTATACAAACTTTCTCATCTATTTCCATAACAATAGATTGCACATGTAAACGGCTTTTTGAAGCTAAAAAAACAGTTTGTGCTGAGAGTGAAACACTTTCTGCTACACCACTCAAAATTGCTGAAGATACAATTTGTGCATCACCTGATTTTTCAAATGCACTTAAAGAATCATCATAAATCTCTAATCTTTGAATGCGACCTTCGATTTTTAGTAAATCATACATTCCGTTCTTTTTGCTCTATATAGCTTTCTGGGTATGGATCACTTTCAATAATTTTTCTATATTCATATACAGACTCAAGCAATAAGTGATCTTTTTCACTCATGTAGCGACTTGGTAATAAGAAAACTTCTTGAGGGTCTTTAAATCCATATAAAGCAAAAATCTGTTCTGACTTTTCTGAAAAATGTTTTAATGAATTTGAAGCATTTTTTATAATAAAAAATAAAATAAAATAAAATAAAATAGCCACTCCTAAAAAAATTAATATATCAACCTGATTAAAACCTCTTGCCCAAAAATAAATTAAAGATCCCAAAAAAACTGTTATCGCGTACCAGACATTTCTACCTTTAGCTATAGAAGTCTGATGAGCTTTAACAGAAGCTCCCATCCCAACCTGCATATGAAGTAAGCCTGTTTTAGGGCTCAATACCGAATAAAGCTCATAGAAATTGTTTTCAAGCCGTCTTACGACACAAATGACATATTCATTCTGTTCAAACAACCCACGATGAAATTGGCCAATACAAACTTTACCAGCTATTTCCATAACCACTGTCTTAACATGTAAACGACTACGTGAAGCGAGAAATACCGTCTGTGCAGACAATGAAACACTTTCTGCTACACCACTTAGAATTGCTGAAGCTGCAACTTGGGCATCACCTGATTTTCCAAATGCACTTAAAGAGTCATCATAAATCTCTAATCTTTGAATGCGACCTTCAAATTTCAACATCTCATACATTTTAAACGCTCACTATCGCTTTCATAAACTCTTCATATTCTTCATCTACAGTTTTGAACTTCTTCTCATTCCTGGATGTAGATTTAAATATAGACTCTTTTTTAGGGTCAGATGCTAACTTAAATGCGGTTTTCTGACACCAGTCTTCCATTGCATCATCCAAAACATATTTTTTAAGTAAAATTTCTGCACTAATTAAGCCTAATGTTAATAAATTTAATCCAGCAATCACTCGAGCACCCATTAAAAATGCAACTAGAGCATTCGCTGTGAATTTAGTTAAAACTCTTTTAATTACTGCATTTTTACTATATTGTAAAATAGCACTAGCTAATACGCCTGCCTGTCCAATTGATAAGCCTAAGTTGATCAAAATTCTAGTAAATAACATTGTTTGGATAACAACTGAGTTTGTCTCTTTTAAGGTTTTTGAATCTACATATAAACCAGTTACTCCACCTAATGTACCAAGACTTCCAGCAGTCAATCTAAATGCCGCCGCAGAAGCTGCTGCACCTGTGACAGTTTTACGGCTCCAACTCTCACCTAACATATCAAATGCAACAGCAGATACCGAGAACATCGAGCCCACTAATTGTACAGATAGCTCTGGTTTATCTTTAATATCAGATTTCCAAGCATCATATTGGAAGTAAAAATTCAGCAACTCAAAAATACCTACAATAGCAAGTATTCGATTTTTAGTAATATCCGGTTGCCCTTTAATCGCTAATGATACCGAGTTTTTAATTTCCACTGCTCTGGTATTACGGTAGGTATACGTCGTACCAGTTTGCGGTAAAGCTGCAATTGCAGCGGCTCTAAACTCCAGGTTATACATCAAGCGCATCAACGGAACCTGTTGAGCTAAGTTCCCTGATCTTAAATAAAGCAATTGAGCCGTATGACGTTGTGCACCTTGCGTCGCCATAACCGTAATTTGACTAATATGTAAAGTTTTTAAGCGGATATCACCAAACTCTTTTAGAGCTGTATTCAACATCAAAGACATCCAGTAGAGTAGCTTCTCTGGTAACTTAAAGTTTTGTGCTGAAATAAACTTTTTCCCTTCAATACTGCCTAACCAACTATCAAAGGCTGCATCGGCTGCGGTAAACACACCAAAACTCTGTTTACTATAATCCAGCAAATCTTTTGTTGAACTTGGACTTTCAAAAATCTTGGCATATTCATCTATTAACCGTTTATTGTTAAAACAATATGCTCTCAGGAATAAGTTTTTATCTGAAACCTTTTTTTCACATATCCATTTATTCAGTAAATCTTTCCCTTTTTGCAATAAATTCATGCCATACATTAAGTCCATAATGACTGCATGGAAAATAAAACCATTGCTTTCTTTCGGTGTTTTCCCCTGTTTCAATTCTTCACTTTGGTCAAAATAGAATAGACCTTTTAAAAGATTAGAAGAAACCAGCCAGTTATAATGATCATCTACATACCGAGCTGCAGCAGCGTAACTCTCTTCTGATTTTTTATCCACGTCCTTACGGAACTTCTCCAAGCCATTCATATCTAACTGTGCTTGGTATTTTTTCCATGCATTATTGCCATCTACAGTTGCTTTTTTAACAGCCTCTGCTCTCTGTTTCCCAAGTTCAGCTGCAGCTTTTGCAGGCGCATTTTTTTCGACATTCTTTAGATTCTCGAGTCCTTTTTTATCGCCCATACGTTCAGCTCTTTGAATCGCTGCTTGTAGATATGGATCTGTAATTTTCTTCCTTTGCTGTTCATTTGAATCAATAATTTTGAACTTTGCTTGAATGGAATTTGCAACCAAGTTTTGCTTCATATTATCAATTAAAGTCATGGTCTGAAGCTTATGTTCATTGCTAAAACCATCTTTATCTTCTTTTAAAAAGCTATCAATTCCCTGAAAACTTAATATATTACGATCTTCATTTAACTTAGAGGTGATTCCAATCGGATCATATAAGGCAACACCAATATGCTCTTTCGGCTTCTCACTAAATTTCTTGTTTATTGCTCCCCATCGAGCAGAACCATAACTATCTAATGCCATCGCTATCGTAGTTAATTGGGCACCAGAAAGACAATGTTGCTGAGTAGCTCCTTTTGCTACATCTATTTTTTGCCAATAACCTGAAGTTGCATATTGATCAGCATTTTTTTCAAACTGCGTTCTCATTTTTTGACTGAGTGGTGCATGAGCATGCAGTAAATAGACCGTCTGGGCATCATCATTATTTACTGAAGGAATCGTAATTAAAGAGGCATTAGCACTATGCCCTGCTTTATTACAAGCAAAATCCTGAGCCACAAGAGGCGCTTTACTACCTATAGGAAACTCCTGATGAAATCCTTTTTTATTGGTAATGTAGGCAACCCACTCTTTCTTTCCAGACTTTCTTTTGATCAATAAATAAATATACCCCGAGTCAATCATTCGAACTGTATATTTATACTCCTTAAGTGCAACATTAGTGACATTTGTACCTAACTGTGCAGGTAATGGCTTCACACCCAAACGCGCCACCGAATACTTAAGTGGTAATATATTGATACCCGTCGGTCGGCAAAAGTTAGTACATTCCTTTTTGGCGACCTGAGTCACTGGAATTTTATTATTCTGAGTTGTGGATGCAGCAGCCTGTTGGCTAATTTTGCTCGGATTTGGGCTGACACCTAAAGTCTGGGTTAGTTTTTTCTGTTGCTGGTCAACTGTCCCAAACTTTTTTATATTATTTGCGAAAGTTGGTTTATCATTAGCCATGCTAGCCCTCTTCACATTCTTGTGTAACTTGTGAATATTGATTTTCTTCTAAATAGTCCATCGCTGTTGTAAAAGAGTTTGCTTCCAATCTCTCAATCCAATAATGACTAATTATTGAAGATACTCGCGAACTTCTCATAAAATCTTTATGCAAAATAACGGAATACATTCCATAAGCAATCAGATCAGTTACATGTAAAATTCCATATTGCCTTATCGCTTGATGAAGTGACTCTAATATCTCATCCTGACGAATCGATAATTGCTCATCATATATAAGAGATTGCTTGATCACTGTATTCGATAGCTCAATTAAATCTAGTTTTGCTGACTCGTCATTTGTAAAAGTAAGTGGAAAAAGTGCCCTTTTTTCCTGAGTTTTCACATCATACAAACCATTAAAAAAAACAAAATGCCAATCCTCTAAAAATGCTTCAATTCGTTCAATTTTTTTATTAATAATTGCAGGTAAATAAACCAACACACGAGGGTCATACCACCGAAAAATAAATTTATTCTTTGTATCTTTCGCAATAACAAGCTTTTTAAAAAATTGAACTTTGTTTTTTAGATCATCAACTTTTCCAAATCCATGAATAAAATAGCCATCTTCATTTTGATCCAAATTCATAAATAAAGTTTGAATGATAAAATCTAATGAATGTTGTAAATCTTCTTTTACTTTTATCTTTATAAAGAAAAGAGCTGGACGACTATTCTTTTTAGAAGCTGCAATCTCTATTGGCTCTAATTCATAATCTGTTAACTCATCAACAAACTCATCAAAAAAACCACTTAATAAAGTTTCATCACATAAAAAAGTGACATGACCATTTTGTTCAAACAAATCAGCGATTAATTCACTTAAATTTTCAGAAGCTATCTCTTCTTTTGGCAGTAAAAACTTCATTCTAGTCTAATATCACTTTTGCTGAACCATTTTTTGCCGCATCAGCCTGCTTCGCAGAACAATCTGGTAAATCAATTGCAGGGACATTCACCGATGCTCCACCCATAAACAAATGTTGTCCCGCCTTCACCTCAAACTTGCCACCTGTGGTGGGAAAAATACCCGAACCATCCAGCTTAATCTGAGAACCGCCAGCAGTAATCACAATCTCTTTTGGGCTGGTAATTTCAATTCGATCTTCGGTCGAAATAATCTGGATGCCTTGTTTGGCCAGTAAGTCCATTCCATCAGCCTGTGCCAACATCTCAAACTTACCCTTTGCCGCAACTTGCTTGATCCCACCTTGCGCGGCAAACAGACCCGCTTTACCACTCACATGCGCCACCAGATTCTTTTGCGTACTTACATTGATACTGTCGCCCGCAAACTGGTTAATTTGTCCATCTGCTGATAAATGAATATCCTCACTGGTACTTAGACCTATTCCCGCAGGTGAACTGAGTAACAGCATCGCTTTATTAAACTTGGCAATATCAGCTTCAATTTCATCAGCAAAAGCTTTCAGTTGATCCAACGATTCTATTTCATCGGTCTGCTGATTCTTAGCAACTTCACTCAGTGCCTTGGCATTGTTTTGATTGCCCTCAAGTTGTTGCTTAGCAGGTTGTGCATCAAGGTGTTCACCTTGCGCTTGATCCTGTTTATGCGTGGAAACAAGAAGACCTTCACCTGCACGTACTGCACCCCATTGATCAGTCCGCAGCTCAAACCCTTCACCTCGATCTTCACTTTCGGCTTTGTCTTTGGGATGGCTGAGCTTTCCTAGGTTCAATTGGCTCGCTGCATGGCTGCTTTGTAGTTGTGCGCTGATTTGCCCTGTGGTGTCATCAAAACGCAGTTGGTTAAAACCTTCACCCTGATATTCTTTCGATTTGATTCCTGCCAGTTTTTTGGTGTCTGGCAGTTTACCTGCATTGTCGAACTTGGTTGGGCTGCGTTGTGCTTCGTGAATGCGTCCCACTACAAAGGGACGGTCAATATTGCCATCAAAGAAGTCGATCACTACGATTTCATCGATACGTGGCAAGAAGCGTGCACCATAGCCTTCACCAGCCCAAGGTGTCAGTACATCGACCCAAGCAGAGTCGGTGTCATTGTCATTACTACCTGCACCACCATCATGGCTATGATCGTCATTGCGAGTAAACAGGAAACGGACTTTTATACGGCCCCATTCATCGACATGGATTTCCTCTCCACTTGGCCCAACCACTTTGGCACGTTGCGGTGAAGCAGCTGGACGGTGTTGTAATGGGTGATATTCAGGTACGGTTTTGATGCTACGACGTTGCAGGATGAGCTGATTGGCTTGGCGTTCTTCTGTGTTGCTTTGCTGTGTTGGTTGCCAATTACTTTGTGCTAAGAGTTGATTGATCTGTTGATATAGATCTTTAGGTAAATTATTTTGGTTATAAAAGTTTTTGCCTGTGATCAGGAATTCTTTGTCTGCACCATCATGTTGATCAATTTCAGGGTGTTCAGCTAATTCAAACCAGTAACCGACATGAGTATCGCGGACTGTGGTATTGGCTGTAAATTGCTTTGATTGTAGGTCGTAGTATTGACCGAGATTTTGATTCAGTTTTTCGATCTGTGCATTGCCCGATTGGGTAGCACCGTCTTCACCATTGAGGTCTTGCATCCACGCTGGTGAAAAGTGCCATGCCTGTTCTAATCCTAGACTGGCATTGTCATACTGATCACTGTGCGTATGTGTGCTCTGCACACTGCCTGCACCATCTTCCTGTTCAAGTGCATCTGCTTGCCAGCGTTGTACATGGACGCTGCTCGGTTGTAATGAACGTTGTCCAACCAGACTGGTCATGCTGTCGTATTGTTCAGTGGCACTGCTGCGGTGGTAGCGAATATGGCGACGGTCTAAGGCTTGATACTGGCTATTGTCATCAATCAAACGTAGTTTTTGCGGCTGAATCGCAGCACTACTGAGTGCAACGATTCGCTCAGCTTCGTCAATAAGCCAATTCATCCCTTCACTTCTCATCAAACGGGTGAGAAAGTCATAATCGCTTTCATTAGACTGCATAATAAAGGGACGGACATCATAGTCCTGACTCAGTCCACTTAAATCTAAACTTAAGCTTGATGCAAATAAGGGGCTTTTGCTCTGCCACTCTTTGAAGATGATTTCCACCACATCTCGCACACTTTTATTCATGAAGACGCGGCTGTTACGGCGTTGTTTCCACAGTGCGGTTGGGTCTTCTAAAGTCAGTTTATATAAAGTTAAGCTACCGTCGGATTGTCCTTGCAAGGCTTGGGTGATAATGCCTGTGACACGGGTCAATTGACCTTGATCGGTCACGCTATCAACCGCTGCTTGGCTACCAATAAATTGTTTCAGCGGAATGGTGGCATTGGTCGATAGGCAGATCAATTCTGCCTTAAATCCATCATTCAGTTGATGCTGACCATCAATACGTTGCAGAAAAACCTGCGAATTTAAATTTTGATTAGAAAATTGAATATGAATAGCACGTTTTTGTGCAGTCAAACCTAAATTGTCTAAAGCTTGAAATATATTAACCAACATCTTTTTATATAAAATTAAATCAAATTTTAGCCATGGTATACAAAACAGACTGATTTGTCTATTTTGTATAATTATTGTTAAACCGATTTAATGATGGCGTTTTAAAATAGATTCACTCATTAAATGATATATATCCTGTAGGTCAATCCGATTGGAATCTGCCAATAATTGGCGATGCATATTTAATATATTTTGGTCGCCTCGCATCGCGGGGCCTGTCTGCATATCCTTGGGATTATTGGTCGTCGCTTTATTTGCAGTCTCTAAAATTAAAGGATATAACAAACTAAAATCAACCTGTTCAGCATCAACCACTTGCTTGGCAATGTCATAACAATAATTACTAAAATTGCAAGCAAACACTGCAGCCAAATGTAAAGTCAGCCGTTGTGTAGAACTATATTGATAAACACGTTGGCTTAAACTATTTGCCAAATCGGTTAATAAGGTTAAGTCCTTTTGCTGAGCCGCTTCAACAAATAAAGGGGTGCCCCTCCAATTCACAGCTCTTTCCATACTAAAAGTCTGCAAGGGATAAAAAACCCCAGCTCGCGGATGTCTCTGTTCAAGTATCGCTAAATCTGTGCTACCCGATGTATGAACAATAAGATTATCAGGTAAATATTGAGTAATGGCTTCAATCACACTCGAAATTGCTTGATCGCTCACCGCAATAATGACTAAGTCTGTTTGCGAATCAAGCTGTTGAACCTCATTAATTGCTTGTGCCTTAACCTGATTTGCTAGTGTCTGGGCATGCTGTAAATCTCGGCTCAAGATCTGAACAATTTGATGCTTTAACTGCAATACCTTGGCTAAATGTGTCGCAACACGGCCAGCACCAATCAATGTAATTCGCATAATCTCTTTCTATTCATCGTAATTGCTTAAGCATGCCAATAAAAAAAGGACGAATCAATTCGCCCTTTTCTTTACTGATCACTTAATTGACATTATTCAGATAGACAATGCGTTCAATGGTACGTTGAGTAAAGCATTTAGTATACTGCATCTCTTGGTCTTGCTGACGCATTGCATCATTCCAATAGCTGGATTGTTTCTGATAAGTCTCACGATCTTTTTCTGGAATATCATACACGTTTTTCTGTGAGAGTACCTTACAGTCGATATCACGCTTTTCAAACCAATCTGCTTGATCTTGCTGCAATTGTGATTTTTGTTCAGGGCCGAATTTATCCCAAGTTTGGTTTAAACGTTCAACCTGTTTTGATTTTTCAGCATCAAGTTCTTTCTTGCGAATATCCATTGCTTTTTGTGCCAAATTCATTTGAGCAGAGGATTCCGCATCATACTCTTGCTGTGCTTTTTCACTACTTTGTTCCATCAAACGATTTTCTTTTAAGTAAGCGACGTATTGCACAGCTTTGGTTGCCATAAAGACCACGCCATCGATCACAGAATTTTGATCTGGAATATTGAAAACTAAGCCATCTTTATCAGTTTTGGTTAGATTATAAGAAAACTCACCACGTAACTGATCATTTTCGAGCGTTAGTGGGTAATCTCCATCCGAGAAGTAATCACTTAAGGTATACGTTCTTGGATCTTCATCCTCACCATCGTGTTGGTATTTTTGTTCTTCGAGGTAAGCATTCTCTGCACGTTTCTGTAAGCCTTGAGGGAAAGAAACGACCAACTGGCTTTCACAACTTAATAGGGTCTTTGAAGTTTGCTCTGTTTCAGCTGCATCCAATGTACGGACATTTTTGATCTCGAATTTCAAACCTTTATTGATCTTGTCTAAAATATCGTAGTCGGCCTGATATTCACTTTCACGTAAACTACGCTCAATTTGTTTTAAATATGCTTTCTTTAGTGCCGCCTGAATGTTATTCAAGTTATCTTGATTGGTACAACTCCACTCAGCAACAGCTGCAGCATCGGTATCTTCAACTTTATCTTTTGGTTTGAATTTATCACAACCTGTTAGTAAAACAGCTGCAGTTAATGTTGTGAATATAAAAAACTTATTCATATTAATGCTCTATTATCTTGTTTTTCGAGCACATTCTACTCAATTTAAAACTATACTTTCGAGTCTTTTCTATGATTTTATTCAAACGATCAGATCTAAAATCTTATTCATTCAAATAAGCAATTAAAATAAAAGGAGTTATTGCAATAATAACTCCTTTAAATCAACAAGCAGTTAATCAAGGTGTAATTGAAAACTCAATACGACGATTTTTAAAACGCCCTTCTTCTGTCCCATTATCTGCAACAGGATTATCTGCACCATGACCTACAGCTGTAAGTTGAGCCGCATCAACGCCTTGGCTGACCAAATAATCCACCACTGCTTGTGCACGCTTTTGTGATAACGCTTTATTGCTGTCAGCATTACCTGTTGAATCGGTAAAACCTGCAACAGTTAGTTTTGCATCTTTGATATTTTTCATTAAAGCTGCTGCTTTATCCAAGATGGCTTTATTTTCATCTGGAATCTGATTCGAACCTGTTGAGAAATTAATAATCTGTAGATTTAAAGCTTTAATCACAGCATTAATATCAACCTGATTAGTATCAATATTTGCCAAAGCATCTTGGGCTGCATTTAAGCTATTGCTTACAGAATCAGCTGCACTGACAGGTGCTTCTACAACCACCTCTGTATTTGGTACAAGCGCTTTGATTTTACCAAGTAGCTCATTCAGTTTGGTTGCGTCAGCACCTTTCAAAGTAATCTTGTCGCCTACCCAATCCAATGAAACATTTGGAACGCCTTTAAGTAGCCCTATTACGCCCGCTAGACCAGTCTGATCAGTAAATGTAGCTGCATGCGTTGTAGCAGTGTCTACTGTACAATCCTGACTTGAAGCAAAAACTTCTTTAACTTTGGCCTGAATACTCGCCAAGAAACCTTGGTCCCCCACACCGACTTGACATTGGGCCATATTACCATTGGCATCCGTGCTTAATGCTAAACTCGCAGGTGCAGCATCTGAGGTTACTTGTGATGCAGCAGAATTGTCATTATTTAAAGGAACAGCCATCTGTTTATGCTGACAAGACTTCCATAACCATGCCACCAAAAGCGCTAAAATAATCACTGCCACTATCGGCAACCAAGCACGTGATTTAGTTGCCGTAGCGGCTGCATTATTGGCTAGATTAGAAACTGAAGCAGACGTACCTGATACCAGCCCTAATGGCGCAAGCAACCCGACTGCCCATGCAGGTAAAAGTGAGCGAATGGTGTCCGCATGCTGTTTTAAATAATTGACAATGCTTTGAGTATCATTACCCGCTTCACTTGTTAAAGCAGCAAGGCTTACTGGAAGTGCTTGATTTATGGTTTGCTCTGCTTCAGCAGTCGGAAGCTGCCCGCCCGCTAGGTTGGATAACAGCGCATTTTTGACTTGATCATTATGACCAAATAAATCGAATAATGAAGGTGAAATAGACTCTTTTAGTTTTTGGATTAGCTCAGGTTTCGCGGCTAAAATTGAAAGAAAAATCGGATAAAATTTGGATAGCAGCGCACTTTTCTCGTTCGCTAAACCGTCTTGACCGCCTACAATTGCAGAAGTCACTTTTTGCTTTAGTAGTTCGATTGGGTTTATTGACATTGTTATTCACTCCAACACATTAAATTTATAATATTCAGATCGCTTAAGAAATATGCAGAACACAAGCAAGCTGACGCTTTTTTATTCTAATCAATTGTGTATTTTTTATTCGTTTTTATATAATTTAAATACAATACTTACATCACACTTTACAAACCTGGCTAAAACCAATTGACCTTAGCTTATTACTGGTTTGAATTGTAAGTACTGCCATAGCGAATAATTTCATCACTCATAAAACATTTTTATTTGCTTAATTGATATAGAAAAAGTAAGGAAAAACTGGCGAAAATGAGCGTCAGGAAAGGAAATAACCGATAGGATTTCTTTTCGGTTGCGATCTCAACTGGCTCAGTAACTTGTTCCAAGGATTCAGCTACAATTGGAACTTCATCTAACAATGCAAGTACTTCCTCAGACCAGTTTGGCAATAAAGCATGAATAGATTGTTGATGTTCACGTAGGTAATGAATAATGCTTATTGCATCATTGCCGACTTCATTTGAAAGTACCGCCAGACTTTTCGGAATTGCCCGATTTAATGTGATTTCTACCTCTGCAACAGAAACCTTGCCTGCTGCTAACCTCAAGAGTAATGCATTTTTTACCCGTTCATTTTCTTCCAACAGGTCAAAAACAGAAGGTGTTAGCTTCTCTTTTAACTGATCAACAAGTTCTGGTTTTTGCAAAAAACGATGCAGAAAAATGGGATAAAATCTGGATAAAACATCATTTTTCTCATTCACCAAAAAAGTTTGGTCATTCACAATAATAGAGGATACTTTTTGCTTAAGTAGCTCCATTGGATTTATAGCCATATGTTTAGCTCCAATGATTTAACTCATTTATTTCTCGTTTTTTATAATTTTATGTAAAGCACATCTCATTTATTTTCTTACTTTAATCTAATTTTTTTGTTTTTATCTATTTTGTAAAATTTAAATACAATAATCTACATCACACTTTACAAAGCAGAATAAGACTTCATCGTCTTATTCTGCTGCTTTTATATCATTTTAAGCAAATATCGTAATAACTTTGCCGGTTAACTGCTGTCCAAGCAATGGCGTATTTTTACCTTGAGAGACGATTGTTTCTTTGGAAACAGTCCACACTTGTTCTGGATCAACCAAAACCCAACCCGCTTCTTGCTGCCAGCATTCCGTCATATTGGCAACTTGTGCTGGAATCGACGTGACTTTTTCAACCCACTCTAAAGGTTCAAATACACCTTCCTGAATCAGCTGTACACCTAAACCTACATAGGTATCAAAAGCACTAATCCCTGGTTGTGTTTCTGCAAAGGGTGCCATTTTCGCAGAACTGCTTAATGGTTCATGATGGGTACAAATTGCATCAATCACGCCCTCTTTGACACCTTGACGTAATAAAGCCTTATCTTGCTCAGAACGTAACGGTGGACGTACATGCGCTAGTGAGTTAAAGCCATCGGTCAGCTGCTCAGTAAGATGCAGTTGATGCATCGCAACATCCGCAGTAACAGGTAAACCTTTCTCTTTTGCTGCGCGAATCAAATCAACTGAAGCACCACAAGACAGCAGTCCAAAGTGGGCTTTCACTCCTGTTGCTTCGATCATGATTAGGTATTTTGCAATTGCAACTGTTTCAGCAATTGCTGGAATCATCGGTAAACCTTGACGAGAAGCAATAAAGCCTTCGTGTGCACAGCCATCTTTGGCAATCTGAGGCTCTTCTGCATAGAACACGACAGTTAAGCCCAAACCTGCTGCATACTCAAGTGTACGAATTACTACATCATCATTTTCAAAGCTTGCATTGGCATTTGAAACCGCAGTACATCCACCCTTCTTCAATCCCGCCATATTAGCAGGTTGTTTGCCATTCAGACCTTGTGTTTGGGCCCCGATAATTTGCAGATAAATACCACCATCCAATTGTGCTTTTTCAATCAAGCCATGAATTAAAGCACCATTATCTTGAACAATTGGCTTTGAATCAGGTGGTGTAATCACATGCAAAATACCATTGGCGCGCGCTGCTTTACCTTCCGACTTTAGAGTCCCATGTTGTTGTTGACCTGGCTCTCGTAAGCGTGCACATAAATCAACCATGGTCGGCATTAACCACTTGCCTTGCCCATCAATGCTTTCATCGACTTGGCCTACCGCATCGATCAACTTACCATTTTCGATATAAACCGTTTTGACTTGATCAGTTTTTTGAATTGGATCGAGCACACGGACATTTTCAATTTTTACAATACTCATGTGATCTATCCCTTACAGTGCAATCGCTTCAATTAAACCTTGTTCTTGTAACTGCCCTTGCATCGCAAGTGCCAGTACCGCCATACGAACTGCGATACCATTGGTCACTTGTTTTAAAATGACAGATTGATCGCCATCCGCAACACTTGAATCAATCTCAACGCCACGGTTCATTGGACCAGGATGCATCACGATGCAATCAGGCTTGGCTAAAGCCAAACGCTCTTTGTTTAAGCCGTACATTTTGTAGAATTCAGCCTGTGAAGATAGTGCAGGTGAATCAATACGTTCATTTTGAATACGTAATGCAATAATCACATCGCAGTCTTTTACACCTTCATCCATTTTGTTAAACAGACGGACATGCTCACCATATTCATCAAAAGCTACTGGTAATAAGGTATTTGGTGCAATTACACGAATGTCTTTACAACCCAATGTTTGCAATGCTGCCACATTTGAACGAGCAACACGTGAATGCTTGATATCACCAATAATGGCAACGGTTAATTCTTCAAAAGGTTTTTTAGTCTCACGACGGATCGTCAACATATCCAGCATTGCTTGGGTTGGATGCGCATGACGACCATCACCCGCATTAATAATCGCAACTTTAGGACAAACATCTTTAGCAATAAAATGTGCTGCACCTGAAGATGAATGGCGGACCACAAAAATATCTGCCGCCATTGCTTCCAAGTTCCAAAGCGTGTCACGTAACGTTTCACCTTTAGATGTGCTTGAGCGTGCGATATCAATATTTAAGACATTGGCAGATAAACGCTTCGCTGCAGCCTCAAAAGTGGTACGGGTACGCGTGGAGTTTTCAAAGAACAGATTCATCACCGTCAACCCTTCAAGTAGTGGACGGTTGATCAAATTATTATTTTCATCTAAAAAGCTTTGTGCTGTATCTAGAATTTTGGTCAGGGTTTGTTTAGAAAGACCCTCGATTGTTAAAAAGTGCTTGAGATTTCCTTGTTGATTGAGCTGGATCTGACTCAAAGTATGCAATGCCGCCAAGTGCATAAGAGATTCCTAACACGTTAAGTTAAGGCATTATACAGACTTTGGATTTCATTCGTAGTTGAAGTTTTCAGCACTTAAGTAAAAAATTTTAGTTCTTTTACTTGATCTTATTTTTTATGCACTATCAGAACATCAATTCTGAATATTAGTCTATATATGAATATCCTAAAAAAGGATAAGGATGTAAACATCAACGCTACATCCTTTTAATTTTCTATTTTTTAATGACTTATAATTTACCTTAGTGCACCAATATAGTGATGATGCACCTGCGCTTGATAAATTTCTTCGTCTGTCACTTCCATGGAATAAGTATCTAAAACCTCAACCGATTGTTTTTCAATCGCAGTTTTTGTCTCCACAACCAATGGATTTGGCTCAGGATATAAATCAATCAATGGGCTTAAACGATGTACAAAACGTTCCAACTCTGGGTCCTGAGTAGTTAAAGCAATATCCAGTACATGCTTGGCATAATCTTTATTGTTAACGAGATACATTACATCGATCACACGACCACAGACACGTCTTAAACGGACATACATTTGAGTTGCAATCGTAAAAGCTTCGGCATTGACCAGTACTTCGTTATTCATGCTTTCTTTCATAAAGTCCTCACATCATTGGGAGAAATATTTATTGATTATTCATTTAGAGAAATGCAAAAGCTGTACCAACTATTAAAATAAAAAAATAAAAATGTACTCGATCACATTTTTTGAATCTCCTAAATACAGATCAAATTATTAAAAAAATATCGATTAATTCAGAATAAAGCTGACAATCACACAAATATGCACCGACAGAGCAAACAAAAATCAGTTAAAATAGCCGATTGCTAAAAATGTTTTTGGAAATTTGAATGAATGCTAAACAACGTCTAACAGACTATTGGGTGACCTGTGCGGACGGGCTTGAAACCTTATTACAACAAGAGCTTGAAGATTTAGGCATTCAAAATATCCAACGTTTTGCTGGTCGCTTAGTGTTTAAAGGCACGCTTGAAAATGCATACCGCGTTTGTATGTGGTCACGCCTTGCCTCTCGCGTACTTTTACCGATTCATACCCACGAGCTTGAACATACCCATGATGCGCGTGATGTCGCTGAAGAACTCTATGAAGGCGCGATTAGTTTTGACTGGTCTTTGATTTTTGCACCACAAAGTACCTTTGCCGTTCGCTTGCACGTAGAACGTGAAATTAAGGTTAATACACAGTTCGCGACCCTACGCGTTAAAGATGGTGTAGTGGACTCCTTTATGGAAGCCGTTGGCAAGCGTCCGAGCATTGATATTAAGCAACCTGAAATTACCCTGTATGCCCTTGCAGGTAAGACGGAACATACTTTTTGCTTAGACTTATCTGGTGATTCTTTACATAAGCGTGGCTATCGTCGTTATATGACCGATGCACCAATTAAAGAAAACTTGGCTGCAGCGATTCTACAAAAAGCCCAATTATCAAAATATCAACCTGATATTATTCTTGACCCAATGTGTGGCTCAGGCACATTTATTATCGAATCTCTCCTCATTTTGACAGACCGTGCGCCTGGTTTAGTGCGCCGTTTTGGTTTTAATGGTTGGCATGGCCATGACCATGAGCTCTGGATGTCACTGAAAGCTGAAGCTGCTGAACGTCATGAGAAAGCTTTACAACAGCCCCTACCTAAATTCTATGCTTATGATGCTGATTGGGAAGCTGTAAAAGCAACGCGCCAAAACATCATTGCTGCTGGTTTTGAAAAGTTACTTGATCAAATCCAAATTGAAGAACGTACCCTAGCAGATTGGGATGACTTCCATGCCGAAGGTAAAAAAGCCTTTATCGTGACCAACCCCCCATATGGCGAACGTTTAGGTGATAAAGCCTCTAGCCGTTCATTCTATTTAGGTTTATCGGGACTGTTACAAAAGAATTTCCCAAATCAGTCTGTTGCTGTCATTGCAGCACAAATTGAACAGGCAGATGTGCTTGCTATTAATGATCCTCAAACCTTACGTTTGATGAATGGTAAATTACCAATTTATATCCGTTTTGGTACCGTTAAACCTGCAACAGTGACACAACCTTTTCTTGCCACTTGGCAACCACAACAATTTGAAAAAATTGAAGGTGCAGAAGACTTTACCAATCGTTTGCAAAAAAATATGCAAACATTGAAAAAATGGGCAGTCAAAGAAAATATATTCTGTTTACGTTTATATGATGCCGATTTGCCAGACTTTAACGTCGCAGTCGACTTATATGGGGATCGTTTGCATGTTCAAGAATACGCGCCACCAAAAACCATTGATCCAGAAAAAGCAAAAAAACGTTTTAACCTTGCGCTAGCTGCCATTCGCGCTGTAACAGGCTTAGGTCGTGATGCAATCTTTATTAAAACACGTGCAAAACAAGCGGGTGCAAACCAGTACACTAAACAAAGTACGGCATCGAAACGTTTTATCGTTCAGGAAGGCAATGCTCGTATCTTGGTGAATTTGACCGATTATTTAGATACAGGTCTATTCTTGGATCACCGCCAGATGCGTTTAAGAATTGCCAAAGAAGCACGAGGCAAACATTTCCTCAATCTTTATAGCTACACCTCTACAGCAAGCCTACATGCTGCTTTAGGTGGCGCAGCAAGTACGACCAGTGTCGATTTATCCAATACTTACTTGAATTGGTCAAAAGAAAACTTTGTATTAAACGGTTTAACTGTAGATCATGCAGATGAACAACACATGTTCTTTGCAAGTGATTGCTTTGAGTGGCTAAAAGAAGGTCATGAGCAATATGATTTGATTTTCATTGACCCACCAACCTTCTCAAACTCAAAGAAGTTCTATGGAACTTTTGACGTACAGCGTGACCACGTTTCACTTCTTAAACGTGCTATGAATCGCTTAACCAGTGATGGAACCTTGTATTTCTCAAATAACTATCGTGGCTTTGAACTAGATGAAGAGTTAGAGGCGATGTATCAAGTTGAAGAAATCACCTCTGAAACGATTGGTTTAGATTTTAAACGTAATCAAAAAATTCATCGTGCTTGGAAAATTCAGCATCCCACTATTTAATTACGAGCTCGGCTTTAACATCATCGTTATAAGTCACATGAACATTGCCTGACTCGAATTCATAAATCATGTAACGGTCAGGTGGTTGTTCATGTGGTTTGATGGTCGCAGCCCGCTTATCTCGATTATCAACGGCCAGTACTTTTTTTTGTTCTTCGTGAGGAGATAACACGCCTCCCAAGATAGTACTAACACGAATATCACCCAAGTATTTATCACTAAGGATCCGTTGTGAACGCCAACGCTCTTCTTCAGGCTTTAAAGCATCTTGCTGAGCTTTAATGATAATACTAGGCAGTGCATTGTTCAGCATACCTGTTTGTAAAGCGAGCGATCCTTCATTCAATGGCTGTGCAGCATTCGCCATCGAAGATAAGGCCGTTAACAACAAAATTACACAAGCATGTGTGCAATGATGTCTGTTGTTTTCCATTGCAATTCATCCTGAATTTTTTTCTTATTTGTTCCGAAGCTATCAAGTTTTTAATCAAGTCGCAATGTTATTGGTAATATTCGAGCAAAAATCTGACCAATAACACCAATACAAAAAAAGATGGTGATTTTGATCACCATCTTTTTAGCCAATCGTTAAAATTGTACTTAGCTGAGTTTCATTTTATCAAACACAAGATGACCATCTTCACCTTTGATTAAAATGTTATCCCCCGGCTGAAATTCACCTGAAAGGATTTTCTGAGCCAAGTTATTTTCCACTTGCTGTTGAATGGCACGTTTTAATGGACGTGCACCATACACAGGGTCAAAACCGGCATCGATCAATAAGTCGAAAGCAGTATCATCCACGGTTAAGCCCATATCCCGATCGCTCAAGCGTGAACGTAAACGATCTAACTGAATATCGGCAATTCCACGAATTTGCGCTTTCTGTAATGAATGGAAAACCACCAACTCATCAATACGGTTAATAAACTCTGGACGGAAATGCTGGGTTACCGCATTCATGACCACAGTACGAACTTCATCATCGGTTGCGCCTTCTCCCAGCTCACGTACATCTTGTGAACCGAGGTTCGAGGTCATTACAATAACCGTATTTTTAAAGTCAATCACACGACCTTGCGAATCGGTTAAACGCCCATCATCCAACACCTGTAGCAAAATGTTAAACACATCTGGATGGGCTTTTTCCACCTCATCAAACAGCACCACGCTATAAGGTTTACGGCGTACCGCTTCAGTTAAAACACCACCTTCTTCATAACCGACATAACCAGGAGGCGCACCAACCAGACGACTGACCGAGTGTTTTTCCATGAATTCAGACATATCAATACGAATCATGGCATCATCACTGTCAAACAAGAAGTTTGCCAAAGCCTTAGTCAACTCGGTTTTACCTACACCAGTTGGTCCAAGGAACAAGAATGATCCACTAGGACGGTTCGGGTCAGACAAGCCTGCACGTGAACGACGTACCGCATTGGAAACAGCAATTACTGCTTCATCTTGTCCGACCACACGGTTATGCAAGAACTCTTCCATATTTAGAAGTTTTTCACGTTCACCTTGCAACATCTTCGCCACAGGAATACCTGTTGCGGCACTCACCACTTCGGCAATCTCATTCTCAGTGACTTTGGTACGAATTAGCTTCGGTTCTTCATTTTCCTCTGCAACTTCAGCTTGCTCTAAACGCTTCTGCAACTCTGGAATAACACCATATTGCAAACGTGCTGCTTCTGCCAAATCACCTTCGCGTTTAGCTTTTTCCAGAGCGACGCGTGCCTGATCCAATTCAACTTGTGCTTTCTTATCCCCCTCGACCAGCGTTTTTTCAGCTTTCCAAATCTCTTCGAGATCGTTGTACTCTTTTTGCTTTTCAGCAATTTGCTGCTCAAGATGATTCACCTCGGCTTTACTTCCCGCATCTTGGTCTTTTTTCACCGCTTCCAATTGCATTTTCAATTGGATTAAGCGACGGTCAAGTTTGTCCAAAGCTTCTGGCTTCGAGTCGATTTCCATTTTGATCCGCGATGCTGCTTCATCAATCAGGTCGATAGCTTTGTCAGGTAGTTGACGATCTGTAATGTATCGATGAGACATCTTCGCTGCAGCAATAATCGCTGAGTCTAAGATTTGCACACCATGATGGGTGGCATATTTTTCCTTTAGACCGCGTAGAATCGCAATGGTATCTTCAACACTTGGTTCATCCACCAACACTTTTTGGAAACGACGTTCAAGCGCAGCATCTTTCTCGATGTATTGACGATACTCATCTAAAGTCGTTGCACCTACACAACGAAGTTCACCACGCGCTAAAGCAGGTTTCAACATATTACCTGCATCCATTGCGCCATCACCCTTACCAGCACCAACGAGCGTATGTAACTCATCAATAAATAGGATGATCTCGCCTTCGTGCTTAGCAAGGTCTTTCAATACAGCTTTTAAACGCTCTTCAAACTCACCACGATATTTTGCACCTGCAAGCAATGAACCTAAGTCTAATGACAGTACACGCTTATTCTTCAACCCTTCAGGTACTTCGCCATTGACAATACGTTGTGCTAATCCTTCGACAATCGCTGTTTTACCGACCCCAGGTTCACCAATCAGGACAGGATTATTTTTAGTACGACGTGATAAAACTTGAATGGTACGACGAATTTCATCATCACGGCCAATCACAGGATCAAGCTTGCCCGCTAAAGCACGCTCAGTTAAGTCAATGGTGTATTTATTGAGTGAGTCACGTTGATCTTCGTGATTATTGCTCATAACTTTGTCATTTCCTCGAATATTTTCAATCACTTTACGTAAGCTTTCTGGTGTTACACCCACGCTGTTTAAAATAGTTTTGGTTTCGCCCGTTTCAGCTAAACCTAACAACACCCAATCTGTTGATAAAAACTCATCACCTGCTTTTTGTGCATAACGGTCAGCTAAATTCAATGCCTTTACCGCTTCAGGATTCAGATTGATATCACCTGTAGGATTCGCCAAAGTAGGAGCATTTTCTAATGCTTGTTCCAATTTTTGCTTTAACTCTGGTAAACGTGCACCCGCTTGTTGCAATAAACTCAGATTGGCAGGTTCTTTCAAAAGAGTCGACAGGATATGAATTCCTGCAATTGCAGTATGATCCTTACCCATTGCCAATGATTGTGCGTCTGAGAGTGCTTGCTGTAAACGGTTTGTAAATTTTTCAAATCGCATTCTTGTTATTCCTCACAACAAATTCTTAACTTATCACTTAGATGGGAACGTTTTTTAAAATTTCAAATAAAATTTATATATTTTTCAATATTTTATAAAAAATTTAAGAGACAAAACTCATTAGTAATATGGGTGTATAAACAATCTATTTCAAGTATATTTTGTATAATTTTTCCGTCTATTCCGTTTTGCACAAAATCCTTATTGTGATTTTAAGGTGAACGTTTTAGCTTAGCGCTTTGCTTCAATTAAAATTGCTTATCATGTCTCTAAAAACAATTTTGCTCAGCGTGGCTTCCCTGCTTCCACTTCATGCAGCTTTTGCACAACTGCCACAGGACTCAAGACGTGCCGGTGGTATTGCCGTGATTCAACTCCCGACAACAACCACACAGGTCTTTTACGAACAAAAACCAGTATTGATTACACAACAAGGGACTCAGCGTTATGCCATCTTTGGTATTCCACTCTCAGCATCGCTAGGCAATTTGACTTTAACAACCAATAGCACACCGATTCAAATCGAAGTAAGCCCATATCGCTATGCAGAACAACGCTTGGCGGTCAAAAACCAAGACTATGTCAATCCAAATCAAGATCAATTGGATCGTTATGCACAAGAAGCCAAAGAGCAAAATGATATTTATAGCTCCTTTACGACAAGCACATGGACGCAATTTCCAAATTTTATTCGACCGACTGCGGGTAAATTCAGTAACTCATTTGGAAGAAAACGCTTTTTCAATGGTGAAGAACGGGCACCTCACTCTGGTTTAGACATTCCAGCCCCAGTTGGACAGATAGTAGTAGCACCTGCAGATGGGATCGTCGTACAAACGGGTGACTATTTCTTTAATGGCAATACTGTACTGATTGATCACGGTCAGGGCTTAATCAGCATGTTCTGTCATTTGAGTAAAATTAATGTGGCGAAGGGACAGCAGATTCATCAGGGTGAAACACTCGGATTGGTAGGTAAGACCGGTCGCGTCACTGGACCACATTTACATTGGGGCATGAGCCTGAATAATGCGCGGGTAGACCCACAATTATTTCTAAAATAAAAAGAAAAGCTTATAAAAAAAAGTGATCTATAAAAATAGATCACTTTTTAGCAAAACTTAATAATTTAATATTTAAACTGCTTCAATAATTTCAAAATCATGGGTGATTTCAACACCACCATCTGCAAGCATTTTACTCGCCGAACAATATTTTTCTGCAGAGAGTTCAACCGCTTTCTCAACTTGCTTCGTTTTTACCGCTTTGCCAGTGACAATGAAGTGTAAATGAATTTTAGTAAATACCGCAGGAATCGAATCAGCCCTTTCTGCTTTGAGCTGACATACAACACCCGTCACATCTTGGCGAGATTTCTTTAAAATGGTCACAATATCAAACGAAGCACACCCACCAAGTCCCATTAAAATCAACTCCATAGGACGTGGACCACGGTTTTCACCACCATATTCAGCAGAACCATCCATCACCACACTGTGGCCACTTTCTGATTTTGCCTCAAAAGCAACATTCTCTAACCAATGTACACTTGTTTGCATTGCAACTACCCGAAAAACGTTATAAATTTACTCTGTTCTTGTACACTAACATAAAATGAGTTGATAAGGAATTTCATCTCTTCTGTGTAGAAAAGGCTCTACCAAGGGCCTGTGCGATCGGTTTTATCCAAATTCGGAAATTTTAAGCATGACTTCAAATTTTTCACAACTTAGCACTGATGCTTTGTCTCCAGGTCAACTACCTGAATCAGTTAAAGCTTTGCTAAAACGTGCTCATATTAATAGATACCCTAAACGCACCACGATTGTTGACGCTGGAACGGAATCAAAATCACTGTATTTAATATTAAAAGGTTCAGTGTCAATTATCTTACGTGAAGATGACGAACGTGAAATTGTTGTTGCCTATCTAAACCCAGGCGATTTCTTTGGTGAAATGGGGCTTTTTGAAAAGAACCCTCAACGTACCGCAGAAGTACGTACACGAGATGTCTGTGAAATTGCAGAAATCTCTTACGACAATTTCCACGAGTTAAGCAAACAATATCCAGATTTAAGCTATGCTGTGTTTGCTCAATTGGTACGTCGTCTTAAAAATACAACACGTAAAGTGACTGATTTGGCCTTCATTGATGTGTCAGGTCGTATTGCACGTTGCCTAATTGACTTATCTGCTCAACCAGAAGCAATGATTTTGCCGAACGGTCGTCAGATTCGTATCACCCGCCAAGAAATTGGTCGTATCGTCGGTTGTTCTCGTGAAATGGTTGGACGTGTCCTCAAGACACTTGAAGATCAAGGCATGATCCAAACTGATGGTAAAGCAATCTTAATTTTTGATGCTTCTTTAGAAGAAAATACCTTCTCTGAAGATGAGTATGATGACGAAGATTAATTTGATCTAAGATCGAATGAATTCGAATAAAGCCAGTGCCTGTCACTGGCTTTATTTTTTGCGCTAAAATATAGGGTTGGTTGATTACATAATTACAATGATTATAGAGGTATTCAGAATGTTAACTGCTGTAAACATTTTTTATAATCCCACCTAATTAAGACTATATTCATAAGATACTGATTTGGAGAGAATAAGTATGAAGAAATTAGCTTTGAGCCTTTGTGCAGTCACCGTGATGACAATTTCTGGCTGTGCATCTTTCGCAGATATGGCGGGTGCAGACAGTGCAACCTTGAATGCTCAATCCGCACAAAGCTTCGCAAAAATGACACAAGAAGCGCGTGCCAAGAACCAGCTAGATAGCAACTCAAGTACTTATCAACGTATTAATACTGTGTTTCAACGCTTAAAACCTTATGCAGACCAAATGAACCAAACTGGGCAACGCTTTGACTGGCAGTTGGCTGTATTAAAATCAGATACAGTCAATGCTTACGTTGCTCCAGGTGGTAAAGTTGTTTTCTATACAGGTATTGTCAACAAGCTGAATTTAACCAATGATGAAATTGCGGCAATTATGGGTCATGAGATGACACATGCTTTAGAAGAACACGCAAAAAGTAAAATTGGTGCTCAGGCTTTAACAAATCTTGCGATAGGTATTGGTAAATCATACGCAGGTAGCAGCATAGGTGATCTAGGTAACGCTGCAATCGATTTGGGCAGTCAAGTCGGTGTTGGTCTACCTTACTCACGTAATCTAGAAAGCCGTGCCGATTACGGTGGCTTAATGCTTATGGCAAAAGCAGGCTATAACCCAAATGCAGCAATTAGTCTTTGGGAAAAAATGAATCGTTTAGATGGTGCTGGTGGCAGTTCGTTCTTGTCAACGCATCCATCAAATACACAACGTATTAGTGATATGCGTAAAAACTTACCAGCGGCATTAGCGCTGTATAATAAACGCCGCTAAGCAAAAAGCCCTTTAATTCGGTGTATAGAATTAAAGGGCTGTTTCTTTTATAGCAACAGAATAAAAAATTAAGCTTTGATCAATTTCAGATGCAACATATGTGTCGCAACAGTATGGCGGATATGATCAGGTCGTGCCTGAAAATAACGTTCAGTTAAGCCATCCCCTGATAAATCCTCAATGATGTTATACCCCATTTGTTCTACTGCTTGATGCAATATCTTCGGTCTAAATTGCCCTTTCAATGGTTCTTTTAAAAAACGGGTAAATTGCGACACGAACAAGGTTCCCAAACGCTCTATGCCTTCCAACTCGCGATAGTCAACTGAGTAGTCTAACACTACCTCACTACCCTGTGCAGCAATCTGTGCAATGCTGGCTAAGGTATTTAAAGTCGTTGCTGGTTCCAGATAATGGGTCGTCCCTAACCATGAGAAAAAAGCAGCTTGATCCTGCTTAAACATACTCCGCACTAAAGCATCAGCAATCGATTCTTTTTCAAAATCAATCGCAACAAATTCAACATTCGCTGGAAGCTCTCCCAATTGGCGTAATTTGCTTTGTTTTGCTGCTTGAGTATCTGGATGATCCACTTCAAAAATTTTTAACTGAGGGTACTTCTGGGCCTGTCTCAAGGTAAAAGAATCTAACCCTGCACCGACTAACACATATTGTTGCAACCCTTTCGAGATTGCTTGCTCAAGTAGATCTTCTGCATATCTTGAACGTCCTACCACTTGACCTGTTAATAAGCCAAAGGTTCGATTAAACATAGCAGAATTCATTACTTTCACGGTCAATGAAGTGGTTAACAGTTTCTTCCAGCCCTTACTGGTTAATTCAAATGCAAAAGGGTCTGAAAAGACTGGATTTTCAGCATTTTGAAAATGATTGGCACGCAATGCTGCGGCTGCTTCAGCCGTGCGACTCGATTGTCCTTCTTTCATTTTGATTCCCCCATTTTTATTGCTATCTTGCAAAAAATAAGCAGCAAATTCCATCGCTAGACAAAATTTACTGCTTATTAATGACTAAATGAAAATTATTTAGCTTTTTCAGTTTGATACGTCACTTGATAATCATTTAAGTCCATGCGCTTCAAACGTTGCTTTAACTTTTTCAACGACCAAGGCCAAGCAGCAAAGTTACGACCATTGGCATCTAAGTAATAGCTCTTACATCCACCCGCGTTAAACACAGTGGTTTTTAGATGTTTTTGTACCAATTCATTATGCTGCTTGATCACTTCAGGCTTGATATTCAGCTTACTGATGCCTTTTTCTTTGATTTTTAGTAAACCATCAACGATATAATCAAGTTGTGCTTCAGCCAAACCAATAAATGAGTCATAAACCAAGACATTTGGTCCTAAAACTAAGAACGCATTCGGGACATTTTCAATACTGGTACCCAAATATGCTTCTGGTGAACTGCTTTTCCACAAATCATTTAATATCTGACCTTTTTCATTGGTCACACGCTTACCAATAGGCGGATGAGAGACTTCAAAACCAGTACCCCAAATAATCACGTCTACTTCATGACGTTCACCATTTGCAGACACGACGGTATTGCCTTCTACTTTCACCAATCCATGTGGAATCAGTTTGGTATTCGCTTGTTGCAATGCTGGATAGTAATTATTGGCGAACAATAGACGTTTACAGCCTATGGTAAAGTTCGGTGTTACGTTTTTGCGTAATTCAGGATCTTCAATCTGGAAACGTAAAATCAGTTTGGCTAATTCACCCACAGGTTTTAACACTGCTGGGTTGCGTAAGCCGAAGTTAATCGCATTCAAGGACTGAGCTACTGTTTTACGCCATGTTTTTTGAATGAGTGGAAATTTTTCAATCAGGGCTTTACTGATATCACCTAAATCAGTATCTGGCTTTGGTACCACCCACGGTGCCGTACGCTGATAGACGTAGAGTTCTTTAGCCAAAGGCTGAATCTGAGGAACAAACTGAATTGCAGAAGCACCTGTCCCAATGACTGCAATACGTTTGCCTGTTAGATCGTAATCATGATTCCATTTGGCGGAATGGAACATTTCACCTTTAAACGTTTCCAAGCCTTCGAGTTTGGGAATTTGCGCCTCAGTAATTGGTCCTGTTGCAAAAACTGTGGTACGTGCTAAGAATTGCCCTTTATTGGTGTCCATAACCCATAAATTGCGCTCATTGTCCCAAGCAGCGTTAACCAACTCTGTACCAAATTCTATTTTTGAGCTCACCCCAAAATCTTCACTTACTTCCTCTAAATAGCTCAAGATTTCAGGTTGACGTGCAAATAAATGACTCCATTTTGCACTTGGTGCAAATGAATATGAATACAACGCAGACGGAACATCACATCCACAACCTGGGTAGGTATTTTCACGCCAAGTTCCCCCAACGCGTGTCGCTTTCTCAATGATCTTGTAGTTGCTATAACCCACTTGATCAAGACGAATTGCAGTTGCAATACCCGAGATACCAGCACCTACAATAAAGGTATCATAGATATGTTGTGGTAGCGCCTTTCCTTCAGCTGAGTTTAATTTTTTTGCTTGAGCTGTCATTTAAAAATATCCTTTATTCATTCAACTGAAATAAGCCTATTGCTAATCGCGTTTCTTCTTATTTCAGTGTTTAAAATCTTTTATCCGAGGTAACTACTTCATAAATCGGTACGAGGTACCTAAGAATTTTGCATACAAATTTGGTGCAGTACGTTTCATCAACCAAAATAACTTGGCATCGATTTGTGGAATGGTATAAAGCTCACCTTTATCCAAACGATCCAAAGTCAGCTTGGCCACCTTGTCACTGGTGGTAAAAGCCAAATTGGTGAGGGCATAATCTAAAAGCCCTTTATGTGGGACTTTGCCGTTTTTAATGATATTGGTTGGTACTAAAGTTGGACAAAGCACATTGACCTTGATATTCGATTTTCGCAGTTCAGCCGAAAGTGTTTCTGACAAGGCACGAACACCTGCTTTAGATACGTTATAGACGGTCATTTCTGGTGCTGCAGTATAAGATGCAGCGGAAGCCACATTAATAATTGCACCATGTCCAAGTTGTTTAAACTTCGGCACAAAAGCGCGGCAGCCGTGGATTACACCCCATAAATTAATATTCATGCACCAATGCCAATCTTCAGAAGACATTTCATCAAACTTGCCTCCCAAACCAATTCCTGCATTATTAATCACCAATGTGACTGGGTTCTGCATCAATTGTTGGGCCTGTTCTGCCAACTGATTGACTTGCTCTTCTTTAGCAACATCACATTGCACAGCAAAGGCTTTGGCTCCAATTGCCTCAACCAAACCGACCGTTTCTTTTGCTGCATCAAGGTTAATGTCCGAACACACCACTGTACCGCCACGTTTTGCCAGTTCAAGTGCAAAACTACGACCAATCCCGCTTCCTGCACCAGTCACCACAGCGAATGCTTTTTGGCTTGGCTTGGATTTTTTTCCAAATAATTTCATCTTTATGTTCCAATCGTCTCGTATGGATATGGACCAAGTTATGCAGTCGCTGCACGTACAGGTGGTACAAACTCTTTAAGGAAATAAGGGCTTAATAAGCCAGTTTCAGGGTTTAATAAACGTTCTTTGTAGTACTCCAAATAGGCTGTTGTATCATGATCATTGGGATGGAAATCCGGACGTAAATAATCAAAGATATGAGGTAATGTGCTACCAAACATGCCATCTTTTAAACTAAAAAGTACAGACCAGCTTGCACCCGCTTCTTTCCAGAAACTGAGGTTAATCAAATTACTCGGACGGCGGAAAAATGGTAAAAACAAACCACCAGCTCCAACACCAACCCCTATGGTAATAAACGCCAGAAAAAAGCCAAGAATCCTTAATGCATAATTTCCAGAGAGCACCTGATAAGTATCATAAGCGATATCTTTATGTTCAGATTCTTCAAGCATGTGCCACATCCACAAAGCACATGCTTTTTCATCATCAGAATATTGAAAAATATATTCATGCTTCATACCGAACTCAGCGAGCACAGCAGTAAAGTGCTCGATCCCTGCCATCAACGACAGCTTGAGCGGTTGGGGAAATTTTAAAAAAGTATAATTAAATACTTGCTCTGCCAAAAAACGATATAAGCGAACAGGTACATCATTTGGAATCATGATTTCGTTATATTCATTGTGCAATTTTGAATGAATTGCCTCCTGTCCAATCAAAGAAGTTAATCTTTGCTTTAAGATAGGGTCATCAATAAAATCACGATGATAACGTGCGGTTTCAATTACCAAATCCTCACCATAAGTGAGAAAAATCGATAGAGCAGCAAAATACGCAGTTGCCCATTCCTTCTGCATTAAAAACTTGATATCCAAGCTTTCAGGATCGAACTTAAAATCAAAATGGCGAATTGGAATCGGTGACTTATTCGCAAGATTTTGAATAATGCCTCGGTATTTGGTACTGAGTTTGTCTGAAAAGACATTTCGAAGAACTTGAGCGACCATATCTTGATCCCCTAAAACTGCTTCACAACTTAAAAGACTTAGCCAGCTTGTATATGTCTCTACACAGCAACTGAATAAGATTATTTGCATAGTGCATGAGCGAAATAAGTGCAACAAGAACAAAACTGCTCATCAACGATTGAACTTTTTTGCCAACACCTAGTGAAATTTCGCTACATGCAACTACCTGCTGAATTCAAAATTAAGCCGCTTGAATCTTAGGCGTGAACTCTTTTACAAAGAATGGATGCAATGCACCGCCCTCGGATAAAAGTTTCTTTTCGTAATATTCAAAATATGCAGATGCATCATGATCATTCGGATGGAAATCAGTACGTAGATAATCAAAAATTCGACTTTGGGTGCTACCAAACACACCATCCACTGGACTGAAAATCAGCTTGATGCCACGACGCGCATCTTTCCAAAATTTCGAGGTCAGCATTTCTTGTGGTTTACGTAAAATAGGAACCATGGTTGCCGAAAACGGGATCAATCCAAGAATGGTGAAATAAGCCAAGAAGAAGCCTGAAACACGTAAGGCATAGTTACCATTCAGTGTTTGATAAACATCATAGGCAACATCTTTATGCTCTGATTCTTCAAGCATATGCCACATCCATAATGCACGGGTTTTTGCATCATCAGAGAAATAGAAATTCTGCTCATGCGCCATCATGTACTCTGCCAGTACAGCAGTAAAATGCTCAATCCCAGCCATCAATGACAACTTCAAAGGCTGCGGGAATTTCAAGAAAATGTGTTCAAAAAATTGTTCACCCAAGAAACGATAGAGTCTTACTGGATAATCGAGTTCAACAATTGCATCATTAAACTCATTATGTAGTTTTGAGTGAATTGCTTCCTGACCAATCAATGAAGTCACACGCTGTCTTAAAATCGGGTCTTTCAATTGATCGCGGTGATGACGTGCTGTTTCAATCACCAAATCTTCACCATAGGTTAAAAATACTGAAAGTGTCGCGAAAAAAATCGTGGCAAATTGATTATTCATATAAAATGAGAGATCAACTTGTTTCCCTTCAAATCCGATAGCCAGGTGACGAATTGGGATACTTTTTTTACTCGCAAAATCGATTTGCTCAGTTATTGGGTTAGATTTAAATAAACTTAAACCTTTCTTTAATGTGCTGCTAATCATGGCTACACCTACCTACTTCACTTGAGCCTCATTTGCCCTTTAGCATTCTTTGAATATGGTTCATCTCTTTTCGCATTTCTAAAAAAAGCAAGCGCTTGGTTACGAAAAAACATTCGGGAGATTTTTATGAACCAGTTCCTCTTCTAGACCCACTGTAAACCGATCTTATGTTCGGATTCAATTCGGGTAATTTTTTTAGATATTTTTAGCTATCCAATATCAATGCTCAGTACGTTTCTTTTTTTTTAATTTTTTAAGGATCCCTCTTATAATATAATTTAATATTAAATATCAAACATATATTTAAATTAAATTTCTAACAAACACCTTGTTTCCATATAAAGCATCTCCCTAAAAAATAGGATCATTACAGATAAAAATTTAATATGAAAAAGAGATAAATTTTATTTGTTCGGATTAATTCCCCTACTTTCCTCATTTTAAGCGACATGTTAATCTGATGTTATGTTCGGATTTTAATAATAAAGTATTATGGCAACTCGCAAACCACGTCAGTCACGTTCTAAAGTGACAGTAGATACGATTATTGAAGCAGGCTTTATTGCCGTTGCAACCAATGGTACCAGTGGCACCACCACACGGCATATTGCTGATATTGCAGGGGTCAGTGTTGGCTCTTTATATGAGTATTTTAAAAATAAAGAAGAAATTTATGATGCGATGGCTAGAACTTTCGTCAAAGAAGTTTTGGACATGGTAAAAGAACTGACACCTATCATGATTGAGCAAGAGTTAGAGCCCTTATTTGAAATGATCTTTTATACCTTTCGTGATTTGTTAACACGTGATGATGATCGCTATCTGATCTGTCTACGCTATGCGACTGAGCTTAAGTATGAAAAATATATAGGTCAAATTGAGATGGCACTGATGGAGGTCTTGATGAAATACATGATCCGTCATCCGAGATATTTAAAAGTTAATAATCTTAGCGTGACCGCTTATATTAGTATTAATAGTAGTATTTTCAATGTAGCCCGTCACTTGATCTTACCCAACCCACAGATTAGCTTTGATGAAATGGTTAAAGGTTTAAGCACCATGATTATTAGTTATATCGAAGCAGAATTGGCAAAAGCAGGAAATTAAAAGCCAGCTTTCGCTGGCTCAGTTTAACTTTAGAATGGTCTTGCACCCGCCAAACTAACACGTTTCAATAAACGGCGTTGCTCGGCGGGAAAGGCTGTGCGCGAATGTAAGGTCAGTTGGTTATCCCAATAGACAATATCGCCAATTTCCCACTGATGTTCATAACGATATTGAGGTTGTACAATATGGGCTCTTAAGCGTTCGATCAATGCAGCACCTTTTTGATCATCATATCCGACAACTTCAACTTCGGTTTGTGCATCCAGATAAATACCACGACGACCACTTTCAGAATGCGTACGAACCAATGGATGCGGAAATGCAGCACCTAATATCGGTTGATTAGAAAAGCGATATTTTGGAATCGGGCTTTTATCCTTTAAGCGTAAAAATGGATTATACGTAATCAGTTGCAGCCCTTCGATTTCATCTTTGGTTTCCTGATCAAGGTCTTCATAGGCCTGAACAGTATTATACCAACTGGTGGCACCACCATCTTTTGGAAGTTCAATTGCGTAAAGCAAAGATCCACTAGAAGGCTGTGGTGTCCAGTGATGGTCACTATGCGGGGTGAGTTCCCCATGACCTGTATAATCACCTTCTCCAACCGCATTGGATACGGGTACAATATCAGGTGGTGCATTGGTATCGTTACGCGTTGCCAATACAGGAACATCTGTTGGTGGCCGGAAAATTCCGCCAAAATAACTGGCAAACGCAAGTAAGTCATTGTCTTCCAAGTCTTGTGCCTTGAAAACCAAAATTAAATGTTCATGCAATGCCTTTTTTAGTTTGAGAATCACTTCCCCGCTTTGTGGTTTGCTAGCATCTAATCCAGTCACAATCGCTCCCAATGCACCTTCGATTGGTGTAATTTGTACGGTATCTAAACTATGTTTCTTGTATTCATGCCAACGCGGTGCATTTTCAATCGCGGCTGAAAGCTGTGTGAGTACGGTCATTTTATTTCCTACAGATCATTCATTATATTTTCAAAGCATCGAGCTTTATCCATGATTCCCCAATCACAAAAATTAGTGATCTAGTTAAATATATGCAAACCGTGAAATATAAGAACCAATATTTTTATATTAATTTATTTATTTTTATGATTATAAAATTCAGCTTACCCGGGATTACCAAGCAAACTGAAAATTATTAAAATCATTAACAATAGGGATTATTAAATGATCTTCGACTGCATGACTAAAATCAGTCAAAATATCATTTCTAATCGCAGCAAGTCGGACATCTTCACGAACACGTGGGTGTGGTAAATGAACAGGAACAATCCGCTTGATTCGACCTGGATTCGGTTGCATCACCACCACACGATCACCAAGGAATACAGCCTCCTCCACATCATGCGTCACGATAATCATGGTAATTTTTTCAGTCTGCCAAATTCGTTGTAACTCCTTTTGCAGATTGGCTCGAGTCAGGGCATCCAATGCGCCAAAAGGTTCATCTAGTAACAATATTTTGGGTCGATTAATCAGACTTCTGGCAATGGCAACACGTTGGCTCATCCCACCTGAAAGCTGTGCTGGATAAGCATCTTTAAACTTGTTCAACCCAACTAGCTCAATATGTTCATCAATAAGTTGATCCTGCTCCGTTCTTGTGAGTTGACTGTTTAATAACGCAACCCGAATATTATCCTGCACATTCAGCCACGGAAATAAGCGGTGATCTTGGAACACAATTCCTCGCTTCAAACTGGTGCCATCAATCGGCTGACCATCAACCAGAATTTTTCCTTCGAATTGATCATCCAAACCAACCAGCAAACGGAGTAAAGTTGATTTCCCACAACCACTACTACCCACAATACTGACGAATTCTCCTGCTTGAATATTGAGTGAAACATCATCTAAAACCTTAAGTGCATGATCTTGATACTGACCATAAGATTTATTAAGATGATTAATTTGCACTGATCCGACATTAAATGATGTCATTTTAAACCCCCTACAATATAGGAATTAAAAATATAATAAAAATGGATTTATTATATTTATCCATCATTTACTACAGCTTTGCCAATGCAACTTCTGTCGACTTAATTAAGACGATCACTTCACTACCTAATTCTAAGTTTAGATTTTTAACTGAACGTGTTGTAATCACGGAAGTAAATACCCCAGCCGGCGTTTCCACATCCACCTCAGAAACAACACTTCCTTCAATAATTTCTTTTACCACACCACGAAACTGATTACGCACATTAATTTGAGGAATACTCATTTTTCACCACTTTATAACGATTTCAATAAATTGTGATTGTTATATTAGGCAAAGCACTAATATTTAGAACTATTATTTTTTAATATTTTTTGATTAAAAAGTTATATTTATTTTACTTCATTTATTATTATTTTTTCCGCAAAGTAATTTTAAAGCAATAAAAAGGTGAACCTCTGCCACCTGATTATCGACTCTGATTAATTTAATAATTCCTCTAACATAATATTCACCACTTTATCGTTTCCCACCAATCCATATTTGACTAATCTTGCACGCACAATGTTACGGCTAATCCCCAATAACTTTGCCGTTTGCACCTGATTGCGATGGCAATATTCATAAGCAATACGAATGGTCGCCTCTTCAATCAACCGATCCAGATTTTCATTTTTCAATGCATGTGAGGATTCAAACAGATTCAACAACGCATGTTGCAGCATTTGCTTGGGCAGTAGATCTGTCCGTGGAATGGTCTGGGTGCTTTTTTCCAAGTCCGAAATTTGTCTTAAATTCAAACTACTGGATAAGGATGCAAAGCAAAAATCGGTGGGTTGAATCTGATGATTCTTGCAGACTAATAAGGCATGATGAATGGCATTTTCGAGTTCACGAATATTGCCTGGATAGTTATAACTCAACAATTTCTGTATTGCACTTGGACTCAGACTCGCAACTGGATAACCCAAACGTTTACAATACTGTGCAATAAAGAAGTTTGCTAAAGGTAGAATATCGCCTGGACGTTCTGCCAAAGGTGATACCTTCAATAAGGCCACATTCAAACGATAGAACAAATCTTCTCTAAATTTTCCGGCCTGTACTGCTTCATCCAGATGCACATTAGTTGCTGCGATCACACGAACATTGAGTTTAATCGGCTTAAGTGAGCCCACCCGAACAATCTCACGCTCTTGCAACACTCTTAATAATTTAACCTGCATTGCTGGAGATAAATCTCCCACCTCATCCAAGAACAAGGTACCGTGATTGGCGGCTTCGAACCAACCAGCCTTACTATTGATTGCCCCTGTAAATGCGCCTTTTTCATGTCCGAAAAGTTCACTTTCCGCCAATGACTCGGTAAATGCACCACAATTCACTGCCACAAAAGGACCTCGACTACGCTGGCTCATAATATGTACTTGCCTTGCAACCAACTCCTTACCTGTTCCTGTATTACCAATAATCAGAACACTGGCCTCGCTCGGTGCAATCTGTTCAATACGATCTAGCAAATCTCTTGATTTTTGATCTTCAAAAACCATGGCTGTCGCACGCTCAGTCCGCGTTAAGGTATGGTTTTGTGGATAAGTAATGAATGACATGCATTTACTTCCCTATTGTTCGAAAAGAGAAGTTATCTTGCATGACTATTGGTTTAAATAGAAATCAATAATTCACCTTTGTTATTTCTATTTATTAAAATAGAAACAAACCATTATTAATTAAACTCAAAATCAAATTTATTTTTGACTATATTCATTATATTGATTGCTATATATCTTTTTATAATCAATCTGATCCTGTTTTAACTGACCTTCTTCAATTAGGTTATCAACCCATATTTTAAAATCATCATCTTCAAATTTACCTGCACTGCTTGGAATCCCCCACTGTGTCCAATATTTTAACATCGCACCATTTTCAGGGCGTTTACGCTTTTGCAAAATCTGCTCGAAACGTGCAATCACCTGATCTCTAGACTGTTGTCTAGACCATTCAATCGCTTGAGCAATGCCTGTGACTACTTTACGGGTGGTATTGGGGTGCTCAGCAATATAACGATTCGCCATGACATAGCTGCCCGTGGTGAGATCCCCCACCAAATCATAGTCCCGATAAAGACGGCGTACACCACCCCGTTCTATCGCTGGGCCTGCCAATGGTGCCAAATCAACATGACCACTTCGCAAGGCTTGCTCAGTAGAACCCGGTGGCAACACCACAAGCGTCACCTGACTAATTTGTTCAGGGCTTAAGCCACCTTTCTTTAAATAACTTTTGAGCATGTATTCCACTTGTGCGCTCAGAATATTGGTGCCGATCTTTTTGCCAATTAAATCTTTAGCAGAATGGATCGGACTATGTTCAAGGACATAATACCCAGCAAAGGGATCATCAAAGGTGCCATATGCGGCGATCACCACGGTTCCCGGTACGCCACTGGCCACCATTTTGACCGCCGAACCTGAAAAACTTGGACTGCTAATATCACTATCTCCCGATAATGCAGATTGAATACCTTGCGGCCCGCCTGTAGAAACACCCTGATAGCTTAATTTAATTGGTGCAAGATAACCCAAATCTTCAGCCAGCTCTAAGGGAGTAACGATGCCTGGCGAACCGAGATATTTAAATTCTAAAGATTCAAGACCATCACTTCGTGCCACTTTCGGCTCTGGTTTGCTACATCCCCACAGGAGCACAGACATCGCAATCACCGAACTTATTCTGCCTAAATATTTTTTCCAGTCTGGCTGATGCATCATCTTCTCCTGACTAACGTTCAATTTTCCAAGCGGTCAAGCGCTTTTCGATCGCAAGCAGACTGTAGTTAAACAGCAAGCCAATGCTGGTAATACTGATGATGCCAAAGAACATTTCAGGAATCTGGAAGTTATATTGTGCATAGTTAATCAGATAGCCTAAACCGGCCTTTGCCCCAACCATTTCTGCGGCAATTAACATCAACACTGAGAATGAACCTGCCAAACGTACACCTACAAAAATCGTTGGAATCGCAGCAGGTAAAATCACTTTACGGAACAACTGAATGGAACTCAGTCCCATGGTTCGTGCTGACTTGATCAACAATGGATCAACATTACGAACACCGCTGATGGTATTCAGCAAGATGGGCCAAGTGCAGGCATAAGTGACCAATGCAATTTTCGAACTTTCACCAATCCCAAGAAAAAGAATAAACACGGGTAATAAAGCTAATGCAGCCGTGTTGCGGAACACTTCCAATAAAGGACTCAGAAATTCGGAAAAGCGTGTGTACCAACCAATTGCCAGCCCCAAAGGAATCGCGACAATGATCGCAAAAATAAAACCACTGAGAGAACGGATTAAACTGGCTTGCAAATGCGTCAAGAGTTGTCCATTTTGAATCAAGCCCCAACCACTGAGCAACACGGTAGAAAATGCTGGCAAGAAAGCGGAATCGACCAAACCAATCCGCGGTACGATTTCCCAGATGGCTAAAAATAGTAAAATCGCAGCTGATCGTTTAAAACTTGTGGAAAGCCAGCTTAGGTTGAGATCGGACCTAAAGGAACTCATCTTTGGCGAGGAATAAATTGAACTGGACTGAATTGTTTTTGGAAACGTTAATGTCTCTTTTGTACTCGACATAATCACCTCTACTTCTTGTTAATATTTAAAATACATTGTACTTAAGCAACCAACTGCTTCTGTTTTTCCTGCTCTTGGGCCTTCAATACTTCTTCACGTAACAAGCTCCAAATCTGATGACGCAGTTGGCTGAATTCTGGTCTGGAACGTACATCCTCCTGATCGCTTCGTAGCTCAGCAGGAACTTCAATCACCTGTTTGATTCGCCCCGGACGTGAGGTCATGATGGCAATGCGCTGCCCCAAATAAATGGCTTCATCAATACTATGGGTGATAAAAATGATGGTCTTCTGAGTCTGTTGCCAGATTTTGACCAATTCCGCCTGTAAGGTTTCACGGGTCTGCGCATCGAGTGCGGCAAAAGGTTCATCCATCAATAGAATGTCTGGGTCATAGGCCAGACTCCGTGCAATTGCAACACGTTGCTTCATTCCTCCTGAAAGCTCATTTGGATAATGATGTTCAAATTCAGCCAGCCCGACTAGATTTAAAAAATACTTTGCAGTTTGATAACGCTGTTCTTTGCTGACACCCTTGGCATCCAAGCCAAACTCAATATTTTGTAGTGCGGTCAACCATGGAAACAGTGCATATTGCTGAAAGACAATGCCACGGTCCAACCCCGGTTTTTTAATCGCTTGCCCATCAATCAGAATTTGCCCCGCGGTCGGAGTCGTCAAACCAGCCAATAAATCCAATAATGTCGATTTACCACAACCACTCGGACCAACAATGGCGACAAACTCACCTGCCTTAACATCTAAAGACAGATTTTCAACCGCTACAAAATCTTCTGCTTGGACTTTTGCGCCTTTGACTTTTTTGGCGGCAAAAGATTTATAAACATTTTCAATTTTTAATTTTGTGCTCATTGCGTATGCTCCTTATTGCGCTGATCGTCAGCTACATTTTTGTTTTCACGTGCATAGGGATTAAACTGGTTAGTGAATAAAGCATCCGCCTTAACCTGATTCGGTTTAAATTCGCCTCTTTTCACAAATAAATCGATCCAACGTTGATATTGTGCTGCATTGAGCAAACCACCTTGACTCACCACACCATAACTGCGCCAGTACTGCATCAATACATCGCTCTCATTACGTTTTCTTTTTTCAATAATGCTTTTAAAGCGCGCCAACACTTGTTCACGTGGTGTTTGCTTGGTCCATTCCACGGCTTTGGCCACACCTGTGACAAATTGCTTGACCACCTCTGGATGTTGTTGAATAAACTTCTCGGTAAAGACATAACTGCCTGCGGTAAAACTGCCATATAGATCCGTATCTGAGACCAGTTTTCTTAGGCCACCTCGCTCTAAGGCTTTATCCTGAAAAATAGAAACCAGTGCAGCAGCATCCACCTGTCCAGCACGTAAGGCCTGTTCGGTATTGGTTGGCGGTAAAACAACAAACTCAACCTGATTGATTTCATCATTACTTAAACCTTGGCGAGCTAAATAGTCTTTTAAAACAAATTCGTAATGGGCACCCAAAGTGTTTACTGCCACTTTTTTGCCGATCAAATCACGCGCTGAATGAATCTGACTATTATTCGGGACGTAATAGCCCACCCAGCTTTTGTCATCACTGCCATAGGAGGCAACCACTGCTTTGATCTTAATCCCTGCCGCAGCAAGCTTAATGATTGCACCATCAAAAGCAGTTGCCACATCTACATCGCCCGTGGTTAATGCTTGTAAGTCCTGCGGCCCACCTTGCACACTCCCCACATATTTCAACTTTAAGTCACCTAAATAACCCAAGTCTTCAGCCAGCTCAGGCAATGACACCACACTGGTTAAGGATTGATAGCGAAGCTCATGTACCTGATTGGCTGGAGTGTCAGATTGTTTACCACATGCAATAAGACTGAGTACTATTAAACTTAATACACAAAGCTGCCCAAGCGATTTAAAACGACGTTTGAAAAACTGCCGAAAATTCTGTTGTTTCATTTTATTATTCTCCTAACGTCGCCAAACCAAAATACGACGCTCAGCTAAATTGGCTAAGCTATTCCACGCTACACCGATAAAACCAATCACAATTAAACCAAATACAATTAGACCAACATCTAAAGCAGCCCGCCCACGAATCACGATATTGCCTAGTCCAACACCATAGTTTGCCAATAGGAATTCGGCCCCGATGGTCGCCACCCAAGCGAAGATCACCCCCAGTTGTAAGCCTAAAAAGATTTGCGTTGCAGCAGCAGGTAAAATCAGTTTGCTCAGTGTTTGCCAAGCATTGAATTGGTAGACTTTGGCAACTTCGTATTGATGCAATGGAATTTGTCTTACCCCATCGATAGTATGTAAGGCCACGGGATAAAACACAGAAAGCACGATAAATAAGATTTTTGCGCTATTGCCATAATCCAAAAATGTCGTGATCAGCGGTAACCAAGCAAATAACGAAATCTGACGCAGCACATTAAAACTTGGCAGAAATAAATAATTGGCCCAGCGAGAGACACCGACGACGATGCCGAAAATAATGGCTAGAATACTGCCCAAGACAAAACCCGTCAGATCACGGAACAGACTTGCGCCTAAACCTGTCCAAAACTCTTGCTGCTGAAATTGATGAATTGCAATCTGCACCACCTCAAATGGTGCTGGAATGAGTTTAGGATTGACCCAATTCAACTTGGATGCAATCGCCCACAATACAATGAAAGCAATTGGGAGCACTAAGCCGTAAACGTTTAAATAATTAAAATTAAATCTTGGTTTTGATGTAGACGTAATAGACATATTCAATCCCCCTTTAAAATGCACTGCGTTGCCAATGGCTAAACCAGCGTTCAACCCAGCCCAAGATATGATCTAAAACAAAACCAACAATCCCGATCACAATGACAGCCATAAAAATAATATCGGGTTGAATCAACTGTCGTCCCCACACGATGAGGTAACCAATCCCTTCACTACTGGCTAACAGTTCGACAAAAACCAGTGACAGCCACGCTTGCATAATCCCTTGGCGTAAACCACTAACAATATTTGGCAAAGCAGAAGGCAAAATGACACGGCGAAATCGCTGCCACACACTAAAGCGATAAACTTGCGAAACTTCTAATAAATGCGGAGGCACATTCAAAACACTGCGATAGGTCGCAACGAGCACAGGAACAAATACCGCAAGTGAAATCGCTGCAATTTTTAGACTTTCATCAATACCTAAAAAAATCATCAGTAATGGAATCCAGCCAATCACTGGAAATTGCGCAATCAGATTAAATGTTGGATAAATAAACTTGTGCGCGATACGTGATAATCCAATCAGGAAACCTAAGAACAACCCGATGCTGCCCCCGACCAAGACACTCCAAGCAACCCGTTTTAAGCTGATCCATAAATTATCCTGTAACTCATGCGTATCAATCAGCTCCAACGTGGTTTGCCAAACTAAGGCTGGGCTAGGCAAAATTTGTTCAGGTAACCATTGCTTCTGAAAGGCATAATGCCAAACCGCCAATGCAATCGCAGGTAAAACCAGAGCCAATACAATACGAACTGCCCATATGCCGATTTGCTTGAAATAAGGCGCTAAATTGATTCGCTGCCAAGTGTGTTCATTTTCTAATTGAGTTTCGATACTACTCATTTTATTGACCCTCTATTTCTGAATACATTTCAATCTCTAGCCGCGGTGCTATAAAAACTTGTGTAAGTTGCTGAGAAAAGCCGATCAGCCCGCCAAATAAAACCGCTGAAATAAGAAACATCGACTGTAAGCCCCAGTAATGACCCAACCAGCCTCCCACAATACTTCCCAATAACGCACCTGCAGGTCCTGCCATCGCGGTTAATCCAGACACCTTTGCCATTCCCAAGCGTTCACCCACATTGGCAAACATGGTGAAATTGACGATATGCAGCATCGCGAGACCCAAGCCCAGAATCACAGCCCCTACCCAAAGCAACGCGGAAATTTTAGGTATGCCCAACATCACAGATGCCACTGCAACAAAGACAAAACCCGTTTGATAAAAGCGTTTTATTCCCCATCGTGTCAGCAAAGCTCCCGTCGTAAATAAGGCTACGACAAACACAGCTCCCTGTAGCGTCACCAAACTGGCAGCAATCGTTTCACTCAAACCAAAATCCTTGATTGCAATAACAATAATGAAAAAGCCGTAGTACGCCATCACCGCATTGCTCGCCATTTCAATCAAACTGGTGCGACGTAAAGCCTGATCTTGCTTTAATAAAACCAATTGCTTGGCAATTACAGCAAGGCTAAATGCCTCGTCCCGCTCTGCCTGATTAATTTCAGTTGGGCCTGCGCCAAAGGCCAAGGGTGCAAACAATATCGGTAAAAGAAAAAGTCCAGCAATCCACCAAAACGCACCTGAGAATCCCACCGCAGTTACTAAGCTCACTGCCAGTAAAGGGCCAACCAGAAAGAACCCCATCATATGTGTGCCTCTAAACCATCCCGCCCGAGCAGCACCTATGCTTTTTAAATGCTGCATATAGACTGTATTGAGTGAAACAAACCGCATCGGCATGCATAACCCGACCAAGAAAGTAGCTAAAATCAGATACCAAACTGCTGGATAAAATGGCACCGTGACATACACCAGCGCTGCAAGAAAACTTCCTAATACAAACATTGTTTTAGGTCCATAACGTTGTACTAAGAGACCAATTGGCAATCCGATCAGCAAAATACCTAGACTCTGTACTGCGGCAATCAGCCCCATTTCAAACTCATCCGCAGCTAACTGCACCGCATATAAAGAAGTGACGATTTTCGCAATCCCAATGCCCAAGCCTGCACACAATGCCAAGCCAATAAAACCCAATACAAAGTGCCCCTGACCCAGTTCGACCTGAGCAACCGATTCCTGACGCATAGGTCATTCCTAAAATGGTGAACAAATAAACTAGCTAGCCAAAGGCATACACACCCTTGGTCTAACCCAAATCACAATTACTTTTTACGGTTGCCATTTACATCAAATTTTGGCCAGAAGTTTTCTAGTTTGAGCTCTTGAATCGCGGTATTGAGATACTTCGGTTCAATCCAAGAATCCACATCCACTGGACGGCGAATCAGTTTGTAATCAATCGATTGCTGAACCGATTTCTTTAAAGAATTCACTGCATAATCATCAAAATATGGTGAGTTACGATCTTTGAGCGAGTAATCATCCCAGTCTTTTTTATAGTCTAGGTAAGGCACGCCACTCTGAGCCCATAACTTGTACTGCGTATCACGATTCTTTTCATCGGAACTCCACACGTTATCTTTAATAAATGTGGTCACAACCCGTTGCACAATTTGTGGGTATTTCTTCTCAAAATCCTCGCTCACCCATGCCACTAATGGGCCATTCAGATTTGGATCTTTACGTACTTCTAAAATACGCTTAGCTACACCACGTGCTTCTAATGTCCATGGACTGGTAATCAAACCATCAATATCACCCGTGGAAAGCGAGGTTTGAGCTGAATAAAAGTCCTGACTAATCACACGGAAATCTTTTTCAGTGAAACCATATTTACGCAATAAACGACCGAGGATTAGCTGTTGGTTAGTACCTTTAAACACAGAAATGGTTTTGCCTTTTAAATCCGCCAGACTTTTCGCACCTGAATCAGATGGCACTGCAAAATACACAGGTCCAAAACGCCCAGTCACAAATAAAAGTTTGGATTTCAAACCCGTTGAACGTCCAACAATCGAAGGTAGATCACCATGCCCAATACCAAAATCGACCTTTTTATTGGCTAAAGCTTCATTCAGTGCAGGTCCTGCACCCGGAAAAAATGACCATTTCACCTTAATGCCATCTTTGGCAAATTCTTTTTCCAAAATGCCGCGTAGATTGGCACTGGCATAAGCACTCCCCCCAACTTTGGGTTTTCCGCCTACGCCTGCACCGGGAACTCCCAGTCGAATTTCTGTGGGACTGGTTTCAGCAAAAACTGAGAAACTGGTGGCAACCAGCAAACCTGCTGCTGCACCAATAAATAAATGTTTCGTCAAAAATTTCATTGTGTCATTACTCATATTGGAAAATTAAAAGGTGTATTGGAATTGCGCTTGTACTTCCGAGAAGTCTTTCTGCGCAGCTGTCTCGTGGTCATAGCTCCAGCGATTCAGCCCTAATTGGAATTTGGTGGTTTGTGCGAAGAAGAAATTTAGCCCCAAAGTATGAATATCGACTTTGCCTAAGCCATGACCTGCAATCCCAACGACATCTGCGCCTTTATTTGGGTTGTAGCTGTCATAGCGATAGAAGCTCTGAATTGATTTCGGCCAGAAATCATCAAACTTCGCGACGGATTTCACGCTGTTATAAAATTGATCGCCAAAGGTATAAAACAGAGTTGCGGTATGCCCTTCAGACTTTACTTCTGAGGTTGAACCTGTCGCAGTTGCATAATCACTGAGTCCTTTGACATATTCATAAGTCACGCCAAACGGTGCATGGTTGTAATAAATATCGAAGCCCAGACGATCATTACGACCGTTACCATCGAGAACATTACTACCTGCGATGACGTTTTTACTGCCTTTGAGATAGGAAGCACCAAATTTCAACTCACGGAACCAACTGGCATAATCAACTGGTAAGGTAAAAGCCACCCGACCGATATAATCTTTCTTGTCATTGTCATCGACTTTATTGGTGCCATTGCCATTGACCACACCCAAAGCATATTCAAATAACGGTGCTCGATAGTTTGATGAATAATCAACAAATGGTTTGACATCACCACGCACAATCAGACCTGTCTGGCGATTGAATAAACCCAATTGCGCCAATCCCGTTGCAACATTAATGGTCGGTCGTAAATCCTCTGGAGATTGTGGGTCTAAGCCAAATGGAATCAGTTGTTGCCCCAGCGTCACGTTTAAACGTGGGACTTCAGGACCACCATTGGTTGAAGTAAAGTTATAGCGTAAAAAAGCATCAGCCAAATTCAAATCGCTGGCACTGCCTGCTGTACCCGTACGCTTGCCGTAGCTAAAAGACAATTGGTAATCTAAGTTTTTGCCTTCCTTATAATCTCGATATAAATTTCCTCGTACGCCAAATAAAGCCGTAGGGATATCGAAAGTATTACGACGAGGTGTAACTGGTGCAGGGTTCCCCACAGAGGTATCGCGACTTTGTGTTTGTGCGCGGACTTGTACCGTGCCATACAAGGTTGTATCTCGGGTTGATTTCACCGAAGTCCGCTCATATTGGCGTGATTGATCATATTTATAGTTTTCTAAATCACTTCGGAAACCTGCCAGCTCACTTTGAGTCGCAAAACTATGTTCCGTATTTTCCTCCTGAGCCTCTGCCGATGCATCATCTTGGGCTGTAAGTTGCGCTGTCTCATTCAGCTCCGTTGAAGCTTGCTTCTTTTGCTTTAATGCATTGACCTGCTGCTGTAGAGCAGTCAATTGCGCCTGTAATTGCGCTAACGTGGTATCAATATCTTCTGCTGCTTGAGCTGTGCCGCTTCCCAAAAGTGTTGCAATGCTCAAAGCAATCGATAAAGAGAGATAATGTTTTTTCACCAATAAAACCCCTAAAAACTAAAACCATAAAATTTGAGTAAAAAAATCCTGTGTGTGACTGAATAAGTAATCACACCGAAAAAGATTCGAACTAAATGAATTAAAAAATAAGAGAGAAATTAACTTTCCATACAACAACGCAACATCTTCATCCTGTGCTCCTCAGCCTGCATAAAATCAATCTTTGATTTATATACTTTGATCTTTGCAAGCAGCATGCCAAATATCAAGCAATTGTTTTATATCAATATTTATAAAAAAACATCCACTTCTTTCTGTTGAAGCACTGTTGATTTTCCAACACCCTGCTTATACCAAAACAGCACATTTCAAGGTTTCTATTTCTTATTTTTTGATATAGAGACTCAGTCGCTTTGTTCTAAAAATAAAAAAAGACAGTTGGATTGACTCAACTGTCCTGAACAAAACGAAAATTAAATTGTAGGAGATTATCTATGCCTTAAGGTGCGGGATTAGGATGGGCTTGATGGATTTGCTCAATTCCCTGAATGACCTCATCAGTTAACTGTAGGTCAATACTTTCAATATTGGTTTTAAGCTGAGTTAAATTGGTCGCCCCAATAATATTACTGGTGACAAAACGGCGACTATTTACATAGGTTAAAGCCAATTGGGCAGGATCTAAATCATATTGTTTGGCCAATGCCACATAACGACGAATTGCATCTTCAGAGGCTTGCCCTTTATAACGGGCAAAGCGTTCCCATAAGGTTAAACGTGCGCCTGCTGGTTGTGCACCATCTAAGTATTTTCCTGTCAAAGCACCAAAAGCCAAAGGTGAATAAGCCAGTAATCCTACCTGCTCACGGATCGCAATTTCAGCATTGCCAATTTCAAAACTACGGTTCAATAAGTTATATGGATTTTGGATAGAAACAACCCGCGCTAAGCCCAATGTTTCGGAATACTTTAAAAATTGACTCACGCCCCATGGTGTTTCATTGGAGAGACCAATATGTCGGATCTTTCCTGCTCGAATTAGATCAGACAAAACTGTCAAGGTTTCTAAAATTGGAACCGTATCTTCATTTTCAACATGGGTATAACCCAATTCACCGAAATGATTGGTACTGCGATCAGGCCAATGAAGCTGATATAGATCAACATAATCCGTCTGTAAACGTTTCAGACTATCATGTAGCGCAGTTTCAATATTGGCTCGATCCAACTTGGTTTGACCCGAACGAAAATGCGAGGCTTGGGTTAATTTCCCTGAACGACCTACCACTTTGGTTGCGATCAGCACTTGGTCTCGTTTCTGTGACTGCTTTAACCATGTGCCAATATATTGTTCAGTTAAGCCTTGTGTTTCAGGTTTCGGTGGTACAGGGTACATTTCAGCCGTATCAATCAGATTTACTCCACGCTCCACTGCATAATCCAGCTGTTCATGCGCTTCGGATTCAGAATTCTGCTCTCCCCAAGTCATGGTGCCTAGAGCGATGACACTGACATCAATATCAGTCTGACCTAATTTTCTATATTGCATTTTTCACTCAATTCTATTGTGACGACACAAGAGTGACGCTTAACAGTCGCCCTTGTTGCTTAGATTCATGATTTAGTTTTAACATTATTTTAACTGGCTTTGTTTTTTTCAGCTTGTCGAGCAATGACATATTGATTTTCTGGACGGGCCAAGCCGAGATTTTCACGTAAGGTCGTTCCTTCATATTCGGTACGGAATAGGCCACGGCGTTGTAGCTCTGGCACAATCAATTCAACAAAATCGTTTAACCCAGCAGGTGTACTTGGTGGCAAAATATTAAAACCATCCGCGGCTTCATTTTCAAACCATTGTTGTAATTGATCGACGATCTGCTCAGGTGTACCAATTAGTTGCCAATGCCCACGTGCACCCGCCACCCATTCATACAACTGACGGATACTGAAATTGTTTTTCTTGGCAATATCTGCGATTAGAGCAGGACGACTCACCATGCCTTGGCCTTCGCCTAACTCAGGGAATGGACCATCTAGATCATAACCTGAAAAATCAAAGCCACCACTTAACCCACTCAACAAGGCAAGCCCTGCTTCTGGATGAATCAGGTCCGTGAGCTGTTGATATTTGGCACGCGCTTCTTCTTCAGTACGACCCACAAACGCAGAAACGCCCGGTAAAATTAAAAGTTCATCGGCTGAACGCCCATATTTGGCTAAACGACTTTTTACGTCACGATAAAACTCTTGTGCATCTTCCAGCTTTTGATTGGCCGTGAAAATGACTTCAGCATAACGGGCTGCAAGATCACGTCCAGGCCCAGATTGTCCCGCTTGTACAATCACAGGATAACCTTGTGGTGTACGCGGGACATTCAATGCACCTTTCACCGCATAGTATTTACCTTTGTGATTCGGGTTATGAACTTTCTCAGGATCATAAAACACACCTGATGCCTTGTCATGAATAAAGGCATCATCTTCCCAACTGTCCCACAGCTTTTTAATTAGATCGACATATTCTTGAGCACGCTCATAACGCTCAGCATGCGGAATTTGTTGCTCATAACCAAAATTGGCTGCAGCTGCTTCCGACGCTGAGGTCACCACATTCCAGCCCGCTCGACCATGACTGAGATGATCTAGCGAAGCAAATTTACGCGCCAATAAATACGGTTCTTCATAAGTAGTCGATGCCGTGGCAATAAAACCGATATGCTTGGTCACTGTCGATAAAGCGGCAAACAAGGTGACTGGTTCAAAGCCTGCCACTTTATCGCTATAACCTGTTTTCTCAGCTTGTCCAAAATTAACGGCTAGGCCATCTGCCAAAAAATAGGCATCAAATAAGCCTTTTTCCGCAAGTTGTGCCTGCTCTTTAATAAAATCAAAATCCACTGCTTTGCTTGGTTGCGACTCTGGATGTCGCCATGCGGCAACATGTTGTCCAGTGGCAGGGATAAATGCACCTAATCGAATTTTTCTACTCATGTTCTGCTCCAAATTTGTTATTCAACACAATTTATCTTTCACTGTGGTTAATACAAATTGAATGCCATGTTTTTTATTTATAAATATCAATCGATTAAAAATTATTAATTTTATCGATGTTTCAGCAACAGCATGATTCTGTTGAGGAGGTGGTGATAAATCAACACCACTTCTTTTATTCATAGCAGATATTTATGAGCATAGTCGAACGCTAACAATCGTCTAAATCACTTAGATTAAACGTGAACAGGCAGATGGATCGTAAACACACTATTGTGATTCGGATTGCTATATTCGATTGAACCTTTATGCGCAATCACAATTGCATGTACAACAGCTAAACCTAGACCTGTACCACCAAATTCTTTATTTCTAGACTGTTCCAATCTAAAAAATGGATTGAATAAATCCTGTTGATATTCTTGCACAATACCTGGGCCTTCATCTGCGATTTGTAGAATCCATTCATCCGAGACCAGCTTTGCAGAAATTTTTAATGTTCCTGCATTGGCATAGCGAATTGCATTTTCGATCAAAGCCATCAAAACCTGCTCAATCCGTCGACTATCACAACGGATAGGCGTCTGCACCACATTAAGTATAGGCACAATCTGAGCTTTCTCCAGACGGTTTTCAAACAGCTTGAGTACTTTCTCGGCCAGCGCGTTCAAATCGACTAAATCATAATTTAATCTGAGCTGTTGATTCTCAACCAAGCTCAAAGTGCGCAGATCTTCGACCAAATGCGATAAACCTTCCACCTGATTAAGCAGGCTTTTAAACAATGCTTCATCTGGTTGAAACACCCCATCTAAGACGCCTTGTAGGCGTCCTTGCAAAATCGTAATTGGGGTTCTTAATTCATGTGCGATTGCTGCGTTCCAGACTTTCGCATTTTCAACCGAACTTTCCAGCTGCTGCGCCATGTCATTAAAGTTCTGCATCAACTCAGCAATTTCTGTGGAATGAATTTTACTGTCATCTGCCCTTGCAGAAAGATCACCCTGACTGATTTTTTTTGCGGCATCCGCCAAGAAATTAATCGGTTTAATAAAACGCTGAGCCAAATGCATGCCAATAATAATGGAAATGACACCACCACAAAAAATAACCGTAGATAACCAAATCCAGTCGACAAAATGAAATTCAGTCCAGTCTCCCTGTAAAGAACTTAAAGTGATCCAGCCCACATCAATGGCATAGTTATAAATAAAATAGCCAAGCAAAACCGAAAACAGCGTCACGCTCAAGTTCACGATACTTAATGCGATAAACAACTGCTTACTAATACCCGACTTATTCTTCATTGGATTTTTCCAATCAATTGACCTAACTTTTCCACATGATACGCTGATTTTTTGAGGGATTTACACAGTTTTTCCACACTTTAAAGATCCTTCCTCCTCAAATCTTTCCAAAAATAGCAACATCAAAATCTTATTGATGTGACCAAAATGCCAAAACCAAAACTCAATCTACGTAAGAAAATAGGCTTTGTTCTTTTGGCCATTGTCATCGCTTACTGGCTTGCTTTTCCAATTGTTCCATTCCTAGATATTCCCCATAAAGCGTTGATCATGACAGCAATGGCGATTGGGGGTGAAATTCTGCTGTTAATCGTGATTGCCCTATTGGGTAAGGAATATTGGGCAAACATCAAAAATGGATTGAAACGCTTGTTTAAATCGGTCAGGTCACAGAACAGAAAATCTGATGACTTCAATTAATTCAACATTCAAGTATGATCATTCCACAGGATGATCAAGTCGGTAACCGACCCCACGCACGTTAATCAACATTTGTTGCAAGCCATGCTCTTCCAGTTTTTTTCTGAGCTTACTGACATGACTATCCACTGTACGCTCTAAAGCATCACTATCTGGGAGGCAATGATTCATCAGTTCACTGCGGGTAAAGACTTTGTATGGATGATCAATCATTAAAAGCAGAATTTTATATTCGGTCAGGGTGAGATTCAGCATGATTTTTCGATCTTGCTGATGCACATAGACACTATGAATATCGGTATTAATTTCGATGTTTTTATACACCAGATTCTTGTTTGGGGCTTGACTGTTTTGTTGAGCTCTCCTCAGAACGGCTTGTACACGCGCCACCACTTCGTTTGGATTAAACGGTTTCACCACAAAGTCATCGGCACCAATTCTTAATGCCATGACCTTATCAATATCTTGATCCAACGCCGTCAACATAATCACAGGGGTTTGTGCTTTTTGGCGGATTTTGCTTAGTACTTCCCAGCCATTTAGTTCAGGGAGTTTGATATCAAGCAGAATTAAATCTACGAATTGTGCTGCATGGATTTCTATTGCCTGTTTGCCATTCATGGCACGAATCACACGCATGCCTTCGCGTTTTAAATAGTGCTCGATAATATCGCCAATCTCATATTCATCTTCTACAACGAGAATCTGCTTATCACGGCAATCAAAAGAAAATGAGGCGTCAAACATGAATAAATCAGCACAAAGGTTCAGTCAAAGTTGATGATACGCTGATTTATCTGTTGATCTCCACACTTTTTCCACATTTCAACGATCATCGTTACACACTGCTGAAAAATAATGTCAGCATCGAAAACTCCCAAGGCATGGACAGAATGCAAAAGCATCTATTACTTCCATTATTCTTATCTATCGGACTGGTGCTGCAAGCATGTGGTTCCAAAGATGCAGCTCCGACAGAAGCGCCACCTGCAAAAGTCACAGTACTCAATATACAGCCACAATCGGTGAACTTTAGCGAGAACCTGCCTGCACGTGTTCAAGCGTTTCGTACCGCTGAAATCCGCCCACAAGTCGGTGGCATTATTGAAAAAGTCCTGTTTACCCAAGGTAGTGAGGTTAAAGCTGGACAAGCCCTCTATAAAATTAATTCAGAAACCTTCCAAGCCGATGTGAACAGTAATCAAGCCTCTCTACACAAAGCAGAAGCAGAAGTGGTTCGTTTAAAGGTTCAGTTAGAACGTTATGAACAATTACTGCCAAGCAATGCCATCAGTAAGCAAGAAGTCAGTAATGCACAAGCCGAATATCGTCAAGCTTTGGCTGATGTTGCGCAAATGAAGGCCCTGCTCACGCGTCAAAACCTGAACCTACAATATGCTACAGTACGGGCACCAATTTCAGGTCGTATTGGACAGTCCTTTGTGACAGAAGGTGCATTGGTGAGTCAAGGCGATGCCAACACCATGTCGACAGTACAGCAGATTGATAAAGTCTATGTCGATGTAAAACAATCGATTAGTGAATATGAGCGTCTACAGGCTGCGCTGCAAAGTGGTGAGTTATCAGCCAACAATGAAAAGACCGTGCGTATTTCGAATAGTCATGGTCATCCTTATAACGTCAGCGCAAAAATGCTATTTGAAGACATCAATGTCGATCCTGAAACGGGCGATGTCACCATTCGAATTGAAGTGCAGAATCCAGAACGCAAACTCCTTCCAGGCATGTATGTTCGCGTCAATATTGACCGCGCTTCTGTTCCTCAAGCTTTGCTCGTCCCTGCCCAAGCCATTCAACGCAATATCAATGGTGATCCACAAGTTTATGTGATCAATGCCAAAGGTGCGACAGATATTCGTCCAATCGAATTGGGTCAACAATATGAGCAGTTCTACATTGCCAGCAAGGGTCTAAAAGCGGGCGACAAGATCGTGGTTGAAGGTATGGAGCGTATACAGCCGAATCAAAAACTGGAACTCGCCGCGTGGAAAGTACCTGCATCGAGCAATAGCACATCACCTGCAACGCAAGGAGCTCAATGATGATGTCACAATTCTTCATTCGCCGCCCTGTGTTCGCATGGGTGATTGCGATTTTTATTATCTTGTTTGGATTACTCAGTATTCCCAAACTACCAATTGCCCGCTTTCCAAGTGTCGCGCCTCCACAAGTGAATATTAGTGCCACCTATCCGGGTGCAACGGCAAAAACCATCAATGACAGCGTTGTGACTCTGATTGAACGTGAATTATCAGGTGTAAAAAACCTGCTCTATTATAGTTCGACCACAGATACATCGGGTACGGCAGAAATTTCTGCAACATTTAAACCCGGAACTGATGTCGAAATGGCACAGGTTGATGTGCAGAACAAGATCAAGGCCGTTGAAGCCCGACTGCCACAAGTGGTTCGCCAGCAAGGCTTACAGGTCGAAGCATCATCTTCAGGTTTCTTGATGTTGGTTGGAATCAACTCACCCAATGGTCAATATTCCGAAGTCGATCTGAGTGATTATCTGGTTCGTAATGTAGTCGAAGAACTGAAACGGGTTGAAGGTGTCGGTAAAGTACAATCCTTCGGTGCAGAAAAAGCCATGCGCATTTGGGTTGACCCAAATAAACTGGTGTCTTATGGCTTGTCTATTAGTGATGTCAATAATGCCATTCGTGAAAATAACATTGAAATTGCCCCAGGTCGTCTTGGAGATATGCCTGCTGAACAAGGTCAACTCATTACTGTTCCCCTATCTGCACAAGGACAATTAGGCAATGTAGAACAATTTAGAAACATCAGCCTAAAAAGCAAAACCAGCGGTAGTGTGATTAAACTGTCTGATGTTGCCAAAGTTGAAATCGGTTCTCAGGCCTATAACTTTGCGATTTTAGAAGATGGCAAACCTGCAACGGCTGCTGCGATTCAGCTCAGTCCGGGTGCTAATGCTGTGAAAACTGCTGAAGGAGTAAGAGCAAAAATTGAGGAATTAAAACTCAACTTACCCGAAGGCATGCAATTCAGTATTCCTTATGACACTGCACCCTTTGTAAAAATTTCGATTGAAAAAGTGATTCATACCTTACTTGAAGCCATGGTTCTGGTTTTCATTGTGATGTATCTATTCTTACATAATGTTCGTTATACCCTGATTCCAGCGATTGTTGCACCGATTGCATTGTTGGGTACTTTTGCAGTGATGCTACTCGCAGGTTTCTCGATTAACGTACTGACCATGTTTGGTATGGTGCTGGCCATCGGGATCATTGTCGATGACGCGATTGTGGTAGTCGAAAACGTTGAACGAATTATGGCGACTGAAGGACTGTCACCAAAAGAAGCCACTTCCAAAGCCATGAAAGAGATTACCAGTCCAATTATCGGGATTACCTTGGTACTTGCTGCTGTGTTTTTACCGATGGCCTTTGCCAGTGGTTCGGTCGGGATTATCTATCAGCAATTTACCTTGACCATGTCGGTGTCAATTTTATTTTCGGCCCTGCTCGCTCTGATTTTAACCCCGGCACTGTGTGCCACGATTCTTAAACCAATTGATGGTCATCATCAGAAAAAAGGCTTCTTCGCATGGTTTGATCGTAGCTTTGACAAAGTCACCAAAAAGTATGAGTTGATACTACTGAAAGTCATCAAACATAGCATTCCGATGATGGTGATATTTGTGGTGATTACAGGCATTACCTTTGCTGGTATGAAATATTGGCCTACCGCCTTTATGCCAGAAGAAGATCAAGGCTGGTTCCTGACGTCATTCCAATTGCCATCGGATGCCACTGCTGAAAGAACGCGAGGTGTGGTCAATGAATTTGAAAGCAGTCTAAAAGACAATCCTAATGTACAAAGTAACACCACCATCATGGGTTGGGGCTTTAGTGGCGCAGGTCAAAATGTGGCTGTGGCTTTTACCACACTTACTGATTTTAAAGACCGTACTTCAACAGCAACTGAAATGACCAATGCGGTCAATGCCAGCATGGCAAACAGTAAGGAAGGCGCTACGATGGCTGTACTTCCACCGGCGATTGATGAACTGGGTACCTTTTCAGGCTTTAGTTTACGTTTGCAAGACCGTGCCAACTTAGGAATGCCTGCGCTACTGGCTGCACAAGATCAACTCATGGAAATGGCTGCCAAGAACAAAAAGTTCTATATGGTCTGGAATGAAGGCTTACCGCAAGGCGACAACATTTCTCTGAAAATTGATCGTGAGAAACTTAATGCTTTAGGGGTGAAGTTCTCTGATGTCTCAGACATTATCTCAACCTCAATGGGATCAATGTATATCAATGACTTTCCAAACCAAGGTCGCATGCAGCAAGTAATTGTTCAGGTCGATGCCAAATCACGGATGCAATTGAAAGATATTTTGAATCTGAAAGTCTCGGGATCAAGCGGACAATTGGTTTCTTTATCTGAAGTGGTCACACCACAATGGAGTAAAGCCCCCCAGCAATACAATCGCTATAACGGCCGACCATCATTAAGCATTGCTGGTATTCCGAACTTCGATACCTCATCAGGTGATGCCATGCGTGAAATGGAACAACTAATTGCCAAATTACCGAAAGGGATTGGCTATGAATGGACTGGTATTTCCCTACAAGAAAAGCAATCTGAATCGCAAATGGCCTTCCTGCTGGCATTATCAATGTTAGTCGTATTCTTGGTCTTGGCAGCACTGTATGAAAGTTGGGCGATTCCGCTTTCAGTGATGCTGGTGGTGCCACTTGGTATTTTCGGTGCGATTGTGGCGATTATGTCCCGAGGCATGATGAACGATGTGTTCTTTAAAATTGGCTTGATTACCATCATTGGTTTATCTGCCAAGAACGCCATTTTGATTGTCGAATTTGCCAAGATGCTAAAAGAAGAAGGAATGAGTTTAATTGAGGCCACCGTTGCAGCTGCAAAACTCCGTTTACGCCCAATCCTCATGACCTCACTTGCCTTTACCTGTGGTGTCATTCCATTGGTCATCGCCTCAGGTGCAAGTTCAGAAACCCAACATGCCTTAGGTACAGGCGTATTTGGTGGCATGATTTCTGCCACCATTCTGGCAATCTTCTTTGTCCCCGTGTTCTTCATTTTTGTTTTGGGTGCAGTTGAGAAGCTATTTTCCTCAAAACAAAAAAATCCATCTTAAATGATAACGAGCAAAGGGAATCAATTGATTCCCTCTGACTCCTCCTCAGTATTTACCCTCTTATTATTTGGAGAAGACCATGTCTAAAGCGATTGTCTTATCTCGTGCCCTGCTTGTGTCTACGCTTTCGATAGCCCTAACAGCATGTATGAATTTGCAGGCACCCAAACCTGTAATCAAATCGAATATTCCAGAAAATTTTGCACTCGCAAACACAGGCGACTCAATTGCAACTCAGGGTTATAAACAGTTCTTTGCTGATACACGCCTACTGCAAGTGATTGAAATCAGCTTAAATAACAACCGTGATTTACGTACTACGACACTGAATATTCAACGTGCCCAACAGCAATATCAAATCAGTAAAAATGACCAGTTGCCTACTATTGGGGCAAATGGCAGTGCTGTTCGACAGGTGAATCCATCTGCGAACCCAAACAATCCTTATTCAACTTTTCAAGTCGGCTTGGGGATGACGGCTTATGAGCTGGATTTTTGGGGCCGAGTCAAAAGCTTAAAAGATGTGGCGTTAAATAATTACTTTGCGACCCAGAGTGCAAGAGAAGCCACGCAGATCAGTTTAGTCAGTCAAGTCTCACAAGCTTGGTTGGATTATGCCTTTGCTCAGGCCAACCTTAATCTTGCAGAACAAACCTTAAAGGCTCAACTTGATTCCTATAATCTGAACAAAAAACGGTTTGATGTCGGTATTGATAGTGAAGTCCCGTTACGTCAAGCACAGATATCAGTTGAAACAGCCCGAAATGATGTTGCCGCCTATAAAACCCAAGTGTCACAGGCTCAAAACTTACTTAATTTATTGGCTGGACAAAATGTTCCTCAAAACCTCTTACCTAGTCAAGCTGTAAAAACGATTAGTGCTGAAAGGAGTTTTGCAACTGGCTTAAGCAGCGATTTACTGAATAATCGTCCCGACCTAAAAGCTGCTGAATATCAGTTGCGTGCTGCAGGCGCAAATATTGGCGCAGCCAAAGCACGTATGTTCCCTACGATTAGCCTAACAGGTTCAGCTGGCTATGCATCCACCGATCTTAAAAATTTATTTAAATCAGGTGGTTTTTCGTGGTCAGTTGGGCCAAGTATCGACCTGCCCATTTTCGATTGGGGGACGCGTAAAGCCAATATTAAAATTTCAGAAACTGAACAACAAATTGCGCTGGCAGATTATGAAAAATCTATTCAATCCGCTTTTCGTGAAGTCAATGATGCGTTAGCTGCGCATGCCCATATTGATGAGCGTTTAGCTGCGCAACGTCGTTTGGTCTCTGCTACTGAGACCACCTATAAATTATCCACGGCTCGATTTAGAGCAGGTATTGATAGTTATCTGACTGTATTGGATGCACAACGCTCAGCGTATGCAGCTCAACAAGGCTTGCTCATGCTTGAACAAAGCAAGTTGAATAATCAGATTGAATTGTATAAAGCTCTAGGTGGTGGACTATCTCAGCATTCATAAACGCTGAAGTCTGTTATTGGGGCTGATTTTTACATATTCAGCCCTTATAGTATTGAGCTTTAAATGAAAAAATAACAGTTGATCTATGTTTACACTTTCGATTACACCAAGATTCTATGAAACTGATGCTTTTGGACATATAAACAATACCGTGATTACAGGCTGGTTTGAAACAGCACGCGAACCTGTTTTTCGCTTATTCAATCCAAGTATGGAAATCAAAAACCTGCCTTTGATTCTCGCTCGTGTTGAAGTCGATTTTGTTGCCCAAATTTATTACGGTGCGGATATCGAAATCAAAACATGGATTGAACATATCGGCAATTCTTCTTTTATTGTGGCGCATGAAGCTTGGCAAAATGATCACTGTGTTGCTCGGGGCAAAGCGGTTCAGGTGTATTTCGATTTCAGCACACAAAAGTCAGGTCGCATCCCCGATCAGTTCCGTGCCCAGTTACAACAATATCTGATGAACCAATAAGCATTTTCCGCTGAAATAAACCAATTTATTTCAGCGGATTAAACTTATTCACCTAAATCTTCGAGAAAATCAAAGGTCGGTACAAAGAATAGACTGCCTGAAACTGTAGTACTAAAATCAAGTAAACGATCAACATGCCCAGTTTCTTTACCTAAGAACATATTTTCAAGCATGGTTTTGGTGATATTAAAAGAACGAGAATAGCCAATAAAGAAGGTACCATACTCTCCTTCAGTTGGATTTGAGAATGGCATATTGGCTCTTAAGATTTTGAGCTCATTTCCATCAGCATCATGTGCCTTACTTGCCACATTATGCGCACTTTGCGGTTTAACATCATCTCCAAGTTCTACATCGTCATATTTCTTTCGACCAATGACTTTTTCTTGTTCTTCGGTGGTTAAGCCCTTCCACATCTCCATGTTATGCAGGTATTTTTGGATAAATACATAACTTCCGCCAAGGAACTCGGCATCTTCTTGACCTACATATGCAATCTCTTTGGCAATTTCATGTTCAGGATTTTCAGTCCCATCAACAAAGCCAATAATGGCGCGACCATCAAAGTATCGAAAACCTTTGGTTTCACTGATCGAATAGGTATCTTCTTTTAACTGCTCATGCAGAATTGCTGCGAGTTCATAGCAGATTGCCATTTGATTGGCACGAATATGGAAGAATAAATCGCCTGCTGTTGCTACCGCAGTATGTCTCGACCCTTTGATCTCTTGAAATGGCGCAAGTTCTTTCGGCTTATTTAAATCAGGAAAAAGTAAGTCCCACGCATTTGAACCAATACCAACAGAAGCACTGAAATTACTATTCGGAAAACGATTGGTCAGACTGCGCACCAATGCGGAAAAATTCGCAAGAAAATCAATCACACCTGAATGATCAGGATTGCTATTGATTCCAAGCACAATAAATAATGCATTCTCACCTGAAAGATTATTGATCACAGGCTGAGGTCTTAAAGGTGTATTCATAATATTTGGGAATAAAAAAACTTAATGCTCATATCCTACACAAATCAATGCATTAGAGATTAGACAAATCACAAATTTTTACCATTATTCAGTATATAAAACAAAGCTCTCACCACGGCAAAAACTGGCTAATGTGAGATTTAGTTGTTTCGCCATTTCAATCGCCATACTGGTGGGTGCAGAAATGGTCGCCAATAAAGCAATATTGTATTGCGCACATTTACGAATCAGCTCATAACTGGCACGGCTAGTCATCACCACAAAACCCTCCGCCACATCCATTTTCTGTTCAGCCAAGTAGCCCAATAATTTATCCAAGGCATTATGCCGACCAACATCTTCAAATAACGCTACGATCTGCCCTTTCACGACCCATGCTGCAGCGTGTGCTCCACCAGTGAGCTCACTGATTTTTTGTCTGACTTTTAATTGGGCAATCGCATGCGGGATTTGGCTTAACCATGTTGAAGAAATATGGGTACTGACCGCTGGTAGATTTGCATAGAGTTGCTTTAGACTTTCAATACCACATAAGCCACAACCTGTACGCCCAACAATCATACGCCGATGCTCTTTTAAAGCCATGAAAGCACGGGATGAAATAGTCATATCCACTTCAACCCCCAGTTCATTTTGACGAATATCGAGTGAATACAGCTCGCTTAAATTTTGTAATATTCCTTCCGAGAGACTAAAACCTTTGGCAAAGACCTCTAGATCCGATGGTGTTGCCATCATCACGGCATGCGAAATACCATTATAAATTAATGCAACAGGATACTCCTGAACAATATAATCCAGTTCATTTTCAGAAATCTCGCGATGGAAACGATGCACTTGCATCGTTTCATAACCTCGTGTTTTTGTGTCCACACCTACCTCATTTGCATCACTGATTCGAAAAAATAGATTTCCTATCCGCTATGCACTACTAACACGTTCATTGGCATGCTCAGGGTCAACTTCAATATTCAAATTAAAATGCGCTGGTGCATTACCTGCATGCAAAATCACAGGAATACTTTTAGACGCTGGAATTTTGGCGTATTTATCATGGCTACTCAAAGCGACTAAAGGATTGGTTTCTGGATAATAAGCCGCCAAACTGCCTTGCGGTATGTTATAAGGCACAATACGGAAACTATGTACAATCCGTTTCACACCATCCGAGAATACACTCTCAATATCAACCCATTGGTCTGCTTCAAAGCCTGCTGCATCAATATCTGCTTGATTCATAAACAATACACGGCGTTGCCCGAATACACCGCGATAACGGTCATCCAAACCATATAAAGTAGTGTTGTACTGGTCATGCGAACGAGTGGTCATCAACGTATACACCTGCTGTTCGCTATAAGCGGCGGCATACTGATTTTCTTTGTCTTCGTAAACTTCGGCCAGTGGTGTAATCAAAAACTGGGCTTTACCACTTGGCGTATTCCAGACATGCTGATTGGCAGGATGCTCTAAATGAAAACCACTTGGTTGATAGACCCGTTGATTAAAATCATGAAACTCATCAAAAACATCGGCAATTGAATCACGAATACGGTCATAACTTTCAATATACCAACGCCATTTCACCTTACTCTCAGGTAAAGCAGCTTCCGCCATACGTGCCACAATATCAGGTTCAGATAAAATATTTTCAGAGATTGGTGGATTACGTCCTGCTGAAAGATGCACATTTGACATCGAATCTTCTACTGAAATGGCTTGTGCGCCATGCACTTGCATATCAACTTCAGTACGCCCTAGGCAAGGTAGCATCAACGCATCTTTGCCACAGACCAAATGGCTACGATTCAGCTTGGTGGTAATATTGACCGTTAAATTACAACGACGTAGGGCTTCTTGGGTATAAGGTGTATCAGGGGTTGCTACAGCAAAGTTTCCACCCAAACCAATAAAGACTTTCACATCACCTTCATACATCGCCTTAATGGTATCCACCACACCAAAACCATGTTTACGCGGTGACTTAATTCCAAATACGCGATCAATATTGTCTAGTAAGGCATCACTTGGGTTTTCATTAATCCCCATGGTTCGATCGCCTTGCACATTACTGTGTCCTCGCACTGGACAGAGACCTGCCCCCGGACGACCGATATGTCCCCGTGCCAGCATCAGGTTCGCCAACATATGAATATTGGCTGTACCATGACGGTGTTGGGTAATTCCCATCCCCCAACAGAAAATAGCAGTTTTGGCATCCAGATACATCTTGGCAATTGATTCTAAATGTTCAGGTGAAAGCCCCGTATGTTTATGAATTTCAGACCACGCTGTACCATTAATCTCAGCCAGCATCTCCTCAAAACCAATAGTATTCATTTCAATGAAACTACGATCAAAAACGCTTGGTTTTCCTTTCGCAAGTGCCTTTTTATCCCATTCTAATAAATGCTTCATTACCCCAAACATCAGGGCATAGTCACCACCAATTTTGGGTTGGAAGTAATAACGACTAATTGGAGTACTGCCATTGGTCATCATTTCCAATGGGGCTTGCGGATCTTGGAAGCGTTCCAGTCCACGCTCCTTGATTGGATTAATGGCAACAATATTACCACCTCTTCTCGAGACTTCTCTTAAGGTTGCCAACATCCTTGGATGGTTGGTGCCTGGATTATGCCCAAAGCTGAAAATAGCATCTGCTTGATCAAAATCATCCAAAATAACGGTACCCTTACCTAAACCAATCGCATCTTTTAAGCCAACACTGGTGGTTTCATGGCACATATTGGAACAGTCTGGAAAATTATTGGTCCCAAAGCTGCGGACAAATAATTGGTACAAAAAAGCCGCTTCATTGCTGGCACGACCAGAGGTATAAAATGCCGCTTGATCAGGATGATCGAGTGCCTGCAAATGTTTGGCAATTAACTGAAAAGCTTCGTCCCAAGAAATTGGCACATATTTATCTGACACAGGGTCATAACGCATCGGGTCGGTTAAACGACCTAAATCTTCCAGATAGAAATCATTCTGTTCAGCCAGCCAACTGACGGTATGCTGTGCGAAAAATTCAGGTGTTACTGTTTTACTGGTTGCTTCGAAAGCCACCGCCTTGGCACCGTTTTCACAGAAGTTAAAGGCATGTGCATCTTTCTTCTCAGGCCATGCACAGCCAGGACAGTCAAAACCTGTAGGCTGATTAATATTGAGTAAAGTGATTGACCCTTTTTTTAAAATATCCTGCCTTTTTAGGTTTCGGGCGACACTCAGTAATGCGCCCCATCCACCTGCAGGTTGGGTATAAGGTTCAATTTTTGCGAAACTGGTATTTTCTTGCTTATGAATGAGTTGTTCTGAGTTATCCATCACGCTGCCCTCATCTGAGCTATTTTTAACATTGGCTACAAATAGGATTAACATGAATTATGCATCTTTTCTATTCTTGATTTGTCTAATTCTATAAATGAATTTTTTTTCTAATCACTCACAATCAGCAATATCCATACAAATTTTTCGCATTAAAAAAAACTTACTGGCGAGTGCTCGGATCACCAGTAAGAGAGAAAAACTATACTTCAGATTAAAAATATAACCTACTTATTCGATTGCACTGATGATTGTACATGAGCAGCATTTTGCTTCTGTTGCGAAGGCATATAATCAGGTTGATTGCTCACAGCCAAAAAGAAAAAGACTAAAAATAAACAACCTAATAAAATACTGATTCCAACGGCAAGATATGGGAATTTTGATTGCTCCTGAGACATAAGCTCTACTCCTATTCAAAGACTAAAATTTAATTCATGACAATCTACATGGTGGATAAAGCCTTAAAACTGGCGCCATTTTGAATACGGGTCTGCATGTATTCGGCATAGACTGATAGCTTTTCAAAAATATGCTCGGAATAGAACATATCCTCGATTAAATGAGCCGCTTGGGCTGGACTAAACTGACCAATCTTCGCAATCAGGTTTGCATTGAGACTGGAAAACAAAGTACACAAAGTTTTGTGTGACTCATCTTTGTTTTTAAATAGTAGTTTACGCGTATTAATCAATTCATCATTGAGCATGCTTGGCCTACGATCAGCCTGAATCACATCAATTTTTACATCAAAATAATCTTCTAGGATCTGAATCTGTTGCTGATCTAAAGACAAATGTGTAACCAGGAAAATATGAAAAATATCCGTCCGACACAGTGCTTTGACTAGACAACGGAACAGAAAATCTTGCTCTGCTTTTGCATAATCGACCAGCTCGAGATAGAGCTTGAGGCTATGAATCACATCTTCGATTTTAAGATTGACACTTTTCTCAGCTTGATAGTATTGATTCAATATTTTAAGTACAGAGAATGAGACTGGCGTGGTATAAATCACTGGCTGATTTAAATTGGCAATAATAAATGGCGCAAATAAATAGGCGAGATTATTATCATTTTCCACTATTTCAGCTTGAGCAATATAAGCGACCTTCTCCTTAGAAAAATCTCTGAGTACCTTGCCTCTTAATAAGGTTGCTTCAAGATTTACATATTCAAGACCTAGCTGTTGTTGTACTGCTTGCGAAGGGACTTTGCTTTGAAAAAGCTGAGTCAACGCATTAAGTTCTTGGGTGATAAACATAGTCATACGCCATTCAGTCCGAATTAGTGTCATTCAAACGACTTACAATGCTTGATCAATATTTAACACACTGCATCGTTGCTTGATGCTATTTTGAATCAGGTACAAACAACTGAATAGCTACAGAGTTTCGCTAAAAAAATATAACAGATCATTTATGCACACCCCATCTGTTATAAAAAAACAAAAAGAAATTGTACCTACTCATATACAACAGAAGATTGGATGATGAATAAAACTTAAATCGCTTTAAATATCTAAACCACAGCTTTTTCAGGTTCTGCTTATTTTCAAACATTTAAGTCCGTTCTTTCACATTTTCCTAGCGACTGCTTTTAGTCTGTTATAGGAGAGGATATATGGATCTCGGTCTCACTGCTTTAGAATTAGCCCGAATACAGTTTGCGTTTACTGTTTCATTTCACATTATCTTTCCAGCCACCTCCATCGGTCTCGCCTGTTTTCTTGCCATGCTTGAATGGAAATGGCTTCGTACTCAAAACCCCATTTATAAAGATCTATTTAAATTCTGGATCAAAATCTTTGCCGTTGCCTTTGGGATGGGCGTCGTTTCAGGTGTAGTGATGAGCTACCAGTTCGGTACCAACTGGAGTGAATTTTCTCGTATTGCGGGAAGCGTGACTGGTCCCTTACTCACTTATGAAGTACTCAGTGCGTTCTTCTTGGAAGCTGGCTTCTTGGGCATCATGCTATTTGGTTGGGGGCGTGTCAGTCCCAAAGCCCATTTTTTTGCCACCTTGATGGTTGCCATCGGCACCTGTATTTCCATGTTCTGGATTCTCTCCTCCAACAGCTGGATGCAGACACCACAAGGTTTCACCATTGAAAACGGTATTATTATCCCAACCGACTGGTGGGCGATCGTATTTAATCCCTCCTTCCCTTATCGCTTTGCGCATATGGCCGCTGCTGCATTTTTAGTGTCTTCCCTATTGGTGGTGGGTACTGCCGCATGGCATCTGATCAAAGGCCGTCGTGATGAACTGATCAAAAAATCATTTTCAATGGGTCTGTGGATGGTGCTGGTCACTTCGTGCTTGCAAGTGGTGATTGGCGATAATCATGGTTTGAATACATTGAAACATCAGCCCGCAAAACTGGCCGCAATGGAAGGTCATTGGGAGACCAATTATGATGAAGGGATGCCACTGTACTTATTTGGCGTTCCAGACATGCAAGAAGAACGTACCAAATATGCGATTGCGATTCCAAATCTAGGCAGTCTGATTTTGACTCATTCTATGGATGGTACAGTCAAAGGCTTAAAAGACTTTGCCCCAGAAGACCGACCAAACTCAACCATTGTGTTTTGGAGTTTCCGTGTCATGGTCGGACTTGGTATGTTAATGGTGTTGCTCTCTTTCGTTGCCTTATGGCTGCGTAAAAAAGGCAAGCTGTATGGTTCATCTTGGTTTCATAAATTCGCTTTTGTCATGGGGCCGACAGGCTATATCGCCTTACTAGCGGGATGGGTCACCACCGAAGTTGGCCGTCAACCTTGGGTGATTTATGGAGTAATGCGCACCAAAGATGGTTTGTCGCATACGGTGACTGCCGATCAGGTCGGTATCAGTTTGATCATTTTCGTGGTGGTCTATGCCATCGTGTTTGGTAGCGGTATTTACTACATGCTGAAACTACTGAAAAAAGGTCCTGAGTTTATTGAAGCGATTGATCTTGAGCCAGCAGGTCATGGGCATTTCAAAACCCCAATGCGTCCTTTAAGTGCCGTTGATGAAAGCATTGATCAGCAAGACCCGAACAAGGAGAACCGCCATGATTGATTTATCTCTGATTTGGGTCGGCATTATCGGTCTTGGTGTTCTGATCTATGTCATTTTGGATGGTTTTGATCTCGGTATCGGGATTCTGTTTCCTTTCATAAAAAGCCGTGAAGAACGTGATGTGATGATGAATACCGTGGCACCCGTGTGGGATGGTAATGAAACATGGATGGTACTCGGTGGTGCAGGTTTGTTCGCAGCCTTCCCACTGGTTTATTCAACGGTGTTATCAGCCTTGTATATGCCGATTACCCTGATGGTGATTGCACTGATTTTCCGTGGTGTTGCATTTGAGTTTCGTTTTAAGGCCAATCGCACCAAGCATTTATGGGATCAGGCTTTTATCTGGGGCTCAATTCTATCCAGCTTCCTGCAAGGCGTAATTCTAGGTGCTTATATTCAAGGGATTCAAACCACCAATGGGATTTTCTCTGGTTCAGGTTTAGATTGGTTCACTCCTTTCGCCTTATTTACGGGGCTGGGTGTGGTTGCCATGTATGCAGCGCTTGGTTGTGGCTGGCTGATTATGAAAACAGACCATGAACTACAAGATCAAATGTATGTACTGATGCCTAAACTGATCATTGTTTTGTTTGTGGTCTTTGCAGGAGTCAGCCTGTATACCCCACTGACCCATCCTGAAATTGCAGCGCGTTGGTTTGCTTTGCCAAATTTACTTTATTTTAGCCCTGTACCAGTTTTGGTACTGCTATTTACATTCTTGATTTTAAAAGCATGTAAAGCGCGTCAGGAATTAAAGCCCTTTATCTTTACCTTAGCCTTAGTATTCTTGGCATTTACTGGTTTTGTAATCAGCCTCTGGCCGAATATCATTCCACCATCGGTCACCATTTGGGAAGCAGCAGCACCACATTCTAGTCAGAAATTTGCATTGGTTGGTGCGGTAATTCTGATCCCGATCATTATCGCCTATACCATCCTGTCGTACTGGGTATTTAGAGATAAAGTACGGGTTGGAGATACGGGTTATCACTAAGGAGCAGCTTTGCATGAAAATTAAATCTCTGCATTTAAGCCAAACGCAATGGTTTATAATCTTATGGTTAGTTGGTTTTTTTGCACTCACCATCATTGCAGGTCTCTTTAGACTGCTATTGATGTTTGCTTATTAAAAAAGAGATGGAGCAGCTTGCATACCAAGCTGTTCCATCACGATGGATTCACTTTACTTTATGTATAAATCAGAACAATTAGCGCACAACCTGAAACTTCTCATTGAAAATGGATCATGGCAGCCACACAGCAAACTGCCTTCTTTGCGAGAGCAAGTGCAGCGCTCAGGGTTTAGCTTAATTACCGTGATGAACGCTTACCAAGAACTGGAAGCGCAAGGATTGATTTATTCCAAAGAAAAGTCAGGCTATTTTGTCGCTGAGCAAAATAATATCCAGATTCCACAAGCTTATTCGGTGGTCTCACTAAACCCCAAAATTGAAATTAACTCATTGGTGTTTAAATACCTGAAATCGATCCAATCCAAACAGGTCAGCCCACTAGGTTCTGCATTTCCAGATAGTCAGTTACTCTATCCGCCCAAATTGATTCAGATCATGGGGCAACTTTCCCGTAATCGTCATAGTTATGATCAGACCACCAACCTACCACCTGGGAATTTAGCACTCAGAAAACTCATCGCGCAACGCTATTGTATGCAAGGAATTCCAACCGATGCAGATGACATTGTCATTACATCAGGTGGTTTAGAAGCCTTGAATCTTTCCCTGCAAGCGATTACTCAACCAGGCGATTATATTTTATTGCAGCAAACCATCTTCTATGGCGCATGGCAGGCAGCTGAACGTTTGGGACTCAAGGTGATTACCCTCCCAGAACATCCACAACATGGCTTTGATATTGAAGCTTTTGAACAAGTCATTAAAAACTATCCGATCAAAGTGTGCTGGTTTATGTTGAACGCACATAACCCGATTGGCTTTACCGTCAGCGATGAGATCAAATATAAAATTGCCAAGCTATTGCATGAACATCAAATTCATTTGATCGAAGATGATGTCTATGAAGAACTGTTTTATGGCAATCAAAAGCCGCTACCCATGAAGTATTTCGATCAGCAAAATCTGGTGTTGCACTGCTCTTCTTTTTCCAAAACCTTGGGTTCGGGGTTCCGTATGGGATGGGTCTATGCTGGCAAATTTTCCGAACATATTCAGCATTTGCAATTAATGAGCACCATTTCAGCCAATGCACTGATCCAGAATGCACTGGTGGAGTTTCTCTCCCATCATCATTATGAAAAGCATTTAAGAACGCTTAGACGGGCTTTGGAAAAGAATAAAAAACAATTCTTTCAATATCTCAAACAACATCTACCGAAAGACTGTAAGGTATATAACTATCCAAGTGGCTATTTTCTCTGGATTCAGTTGCCAGACAAAGTCAGCAGTATGCAAATCTATGAACAGCTGATTCAACAACAGGTCGGCGTTGCTCCAAGCCCTTTATTTAATGTGTTGCCCTCACATCAACATTTTATTCGTATGAATTGTTCCTTTGAATGGACCGAACAGATTCAGCATTCACTGGAACTCTTTATTGTAACGGTTCAAAATGCTGTATAGGATTAACACAACTGATCTTTGAAGATCATACCGAAAGTTTGATAGGCAGCAACATCATTCACGACCAGAGAAAATATATTTCAAGCAACTTTTTACTTATATGACCGTTATAAAAGTTGCTTATCTAAATTTTACTATTAGCCTTTTAATATTTTATTTATAAAAATGCATCAAACTAGTGATAATTTATAACCAGTCAGCACTTTGCCATTAAAAAACAACAAAAATTCTTGTAAAGAACATCTCAAATTTTCTGATAAATAAATAGCATCATCACTTTTCAAAAGTTGTGTTATTTCATCTATAAATTTAATTAAATCTATATTTTCAATAAAGAAATCATCTTCAGTATTAGAATTATCAATTAAATCACTCAATATAGGCATCTTTGCTAATTGAGTGCTAGTGATTTGTGAGAAAAAAGCGCTAAAGTTTCCTAAATAAAATGATTGAATACTATCCCCTTCATTATAAATAATAATGGCAATACCCATGCTCTGACACTCTCAACAAAAAATATAAATCGATTTTCTTGGATTTTTCAATACTTACTAAATTATTAAAAAATCTAAAGATTAACTCACTATAGGGAAATACCTTTTCCGATACTGACTCGGTGTTTCCCCAAACATCTTTTTAAAAGCACGAATAAAATTAGTGGCTTCTTCATAACCCACCAGAGCTGCAACGTCCTGAATACTATATTGTGGCTGTTGCAGTAACTTTTTGGCTTGACTAAAACGAACCTCAGCCAAAATCTGCAAGAACGTCGTTCCTTGTGCCTGCAAATGTCGCTTGATGGTTCGTTCAGACATATTCAACCGCTGTGCAATCAATGCTAATGTCGGATAAGTATTGCCAGCTTTATATAACAACTCAGAACGAATACTTTTCTGCAGATCACGCGTCGACTCTTTGAGTAATTTCAATTTGTCATTTTCGCAATACAATAATGCCTGCTGGAATGCGACATGATCAGCATTTGGATTTTTACAATGCAGATATTGCTTGGGAAAGCGCAGGCCATTGCGTTGCTGATTGAAATGAATCTTGATTTGGGAGAGATCGATACTTTTATAATTTTGTGCATCAGCCCAATCGACAAAGACCTCACAACGTTCAACAATTTTTTCAGAAAACAAAGCTAAAAAATGAATTGCGCCAAATAGCAAACTTTCAATCATAAAGTGCCGTAATTGATCAGATTGCTGTTCATTGCCAAATTTAACAGGATGTACACCATCCAAATAGACATAGACAAAGTCTTCTTCAATGTACGATTCAGGGGTAAAGTTCTGGATTCGTGTACAGAAATACTGCTGGCACAGCCTTAATGCAGTTTCAACATCAGTACAGCTCAGAAATGCAAAACCTAAGGCTCCATGTGAAGTGGGCCGTAATTTAAAACCATATTCAATCCCAAGCCGTGGATTATCCGTCAGCCTTAAAGCATTCACCACCAGTTTTGACCATTGATGTGCACTCATTTTGGCATCGGCTTGTTTCATTTCTGCCAGCACTAATCCTGTGCCAGATAAAACTGTTTCAGTATCAATCGCATAATCACGCACAATTTCTAATAGTAGATGTGCATAAGAAACCGAAATGGTTTCCTGAAACAATCCAAAAGGATCTCGCATCGCACATCCACTGTCCTAAAATGATCATCAATATGGCATAGTCACACCTATTGTGCGAGTATTTTATGCGAAATAATAGCTTTCATAATAAACAACGGCACAACAAGGAAGCGTTTCAATGACCACCATGACGCTTGATCAACAGCAGTCCATTTATGTTTTGACATTAACCAATGGCGATCAGGACAATGTCTTAAATCAAGATGTGCTAAATGAATATATCGAGATCTTTGATGAAATCGAACGTCATCCGCACAATGCTTGCCTAGTCATTCGAAGCGACCACCCCAAGACTTTTTGCAATGGCTTAGACCTCGCATGGTTAATGCAGCAATCCATGCAAGATAAAAAAGCCTTTACCACGCAACTGGAAAATATGCTGCTGCGCTTGGCCTTGCTTAATCTCCCTGTCATTGCGGAAATTAATGGCAATGCTTATGCAGGCGGTGCAATCTTGGCATCGACATGCGACTTCCGCTTGATGCGGGCAGACAAAGGACGTTTTTGCTTTCCCGAAGTCAAACTGACCATTCCTTTTACCGACTGTATCGCAGAAATTGTGCAACTCCTTCCCAATCAACATGCGATTTGGGAAATGTCATTAACAGGCAAATCCATGACTGGGATCGAGTGCTTAGACGCACATGTGGTACATCAGATTCATCCTGCCGAATCATTAAATGCTGAAGTCTTTAAGTTTGCTGAAGAGATGTCACAAAAGCATCGTCTAACCTATGCCGTGATCAAGCGTCAGTTGCGCCATCGCATTGTTGAGATTGCTAAACAACGACAACTCTACAATCCAGAAAAATTTGCACATCCTTTTATGATTTAACGACATATTGATAAAAATTAAATATAGGACATCGAGATGAGTAATATGCAAGGAAAAACCATCTTTATTACTGGTGGCAGCCGAGGAATTGGCAGAGCCATTGCGCTGAAAGCTGCTCAAGCTGGGGCAAATGTTGTCATTGCGGCAAAAACCGAAGTGGAAACAGCCAAATTAACAGGCACAATTTATAGTGTCGCCGAAGAGATTGAAGCTGCTGGCGGCAAAGCACTGCCCTTACTTTTAGATGTACGAGATGAACAGCAGATCCATGCTGCCATGCAACAAGCAGCCAAGAACTTTGGTGGTATTGATGTACTGATTAATAATGCGGGGGCAATTGCGCTCACAGGAGTCGAAGCCACCTCATTAAAACAATATGACCTGATCCAAACTATTAACCACCGTGCAACCTTTATTTGTGCGCAGGCAGCCTTACCTTATCTCAAACAAGCAAAAGATCCGCATATTTTAAGCTTATCGCCACCTGTGAATATGTCACCAAAATGGTTAGGCATGCTCTCACCCTATGCCTTATCTAAGTATGGTATGACGATTCTAACGCTAGGTATGGCAGAAGAATTTCGTCACTATGGCATTTCCTGTAATACCCTATGGCCTGAAACTTATATCGCCACAGCAGCAGTTTCGAAGAACCTAGGTGAGGAAAATACGCAACAACTCAGCCGAAAACCCGAGATTATGGCAGATGCGGCATTTGCGATTTACAGTACGTCGAAAGGTGAACTGACGGGACAAAGCCTCACTGATGAACAAGCATTGGCGCGTATCGGGATCACTGATTTCGCTCAGTATGCCTGTGTCAGTGGCAACACCCAGCTACAGAAAGATTTCTTTCTGGATTGATTCAACAATAAAAAAACGACCTTAAAACATGCGTCTTAAGGTCGTTTCAAAAACACTGCTAAAATTAGCCTGGGAAAATACCACGCTCTTTACGTGCTTTTAAGATACGCTCACAACCTAAAATGAAGGCTGCTGTACGTAAAGTACATTCTTTTTCGCTTGATTTATGCCATACATCGTTAATGGCTTGAATCATCAACTTATCTAGTCTTTCATTAATTTCTTCTTCAGACCAGAAATAGCTCGACATATCTTGAACCCATTCGAAGTAAGATACGGTTACACCACCTGCGTTACAGATCACGTCAGGAACAACAGTGATGCCACGTTGAACTAAAACATCATCCGCTTCAGGGAATGTTGGGCCGTTCGCGCCTTCAAGCACTAACTTCGCAGTTAATTTTTGAGCACGTTCAACTGTGATTTGGCTTTCCAATGCAGCAGGGATCAAAATGTCCATCTCTACATTCCAGAACTCTTCATCACTGATCACTTGTGCACCAGCAAAGCCACCCACACCTTGGTGAGTTTCCATGTGTGTTTTTAATGCAGCAAGATCGATACCTTCAGGATTGAAAATCGTACCTGTGTGATCTTGAATCGTCACGATAATCGATTTCGAGTCTGCAAACAAATATGCAGCTTCGCTACCGACGTTACCAAAACCTTGAACCGCGATTTTCGCGCCTTCTAAAGGTAATTTGATTTTTTCAGCAACTTGTTGACCTGTGATAAATACACCACGACCCGTCGCTTTGATACGACCAAGAGAGCCACCAAGATGTACAGGCTTACCTGTTACAACACCAGTCACTGTATGGCCTTGACCAGATGAATAAGTATCCATGATCCAACCCATGACGTTTGGATTGGTACCCACGTCTGGTGCAGGAATATCTTTTTGTGGGCCAATGATATGGCTGATTTCACTGGTATAACGACGTGTTAAACGCTCTAATTCACGTGGTGAAAGTTGACGCGGGTCAACACGGATGCCACCTTTTGCACCGCCAAATGGTAAATTTACCACCGCAGTTTTAATTGTCATCCATGCTGAAAGTGCCATTACTTCATTTAAATCTACATCTGGGTGATAGCGAATACCGCCTTTACCCGGACCACGTGACAAGTTGTGTTGTACACGATAACCTTCAAAATGACGAATTGTGCCATCGTCCATAACAATTGGCACGTCGACAATCAAAGCACGTTTTGGGCGCTTCAATGTGTCCACATAGTCTTCTAAACCATCTAGATATGGAGCAACACGCTCGATCTGTTCAAGATAAGTTGCCCATGGACCGTCATTTTGAGAGACATAAGATAAATTAGACATGTTTTAACCTTTTGATGAATTCACATGATCCATCAATCAAATATGTAGTTAAAAATTATATAAGCGGCTAATTTGGCAGTTCTACTATCCAAATCAAACCGTGGATTACATTCCGCCACATCAAAAACTTTAATCTTTCCGGTTTCCTTAATGGCCTCTAGTAATGGGTCAAAGACGGATAAATCAATCCCTTTAACCGCAGGTGCGCTTACACCTGGCGCAATGCTAGCACTAAATACATCAAGATCAACTGTAATATACAAATAGTCAACTTTTCCGATAAAAGCTGTCAGTTTTTCGATTAAAGTTTCAACATTTTGTTGCTGCAACTCATAATCGTAAATGTAAGTACAATTCAGCCGATCTGCGGTTTCAAATAAAACCTTAGTATTTGAATGTTTCGCTACGCCAATGCACAAATAATGAAACTCTTGTTGATGCTGTTCAGACAGTTTTGCTGCATTTAAAAAAGGTGTGCCAGAAGTCACCTGTTCAGCTTCACGTAGGTCGAAATGTGCATCGAAATTGATAATGCCGATCTTTTTATTCGGCTCATGATTTTGCAGATATTGAAACAGACCTGAGAAGCTGCCAAAAGCCACTTCATGGCCACCGCCTAACACAATCGGCTTCATGCCCTGTTTGAGGCTTCTTTCAACCTGTTCAGCCAATTCAGCCTGTGCTTGTTCCAGTTTTGAGCCATCACATACCACTGTGCCAATATCTGCAATGGTGACTGGTTGATGCACAGGTAAATTGGCCAATTGCGCACGAATGCTGTCAGGTGCATCGGCTGCACCCAACCGCCCTTTATTGCGCTTAACACCCTCATCTGAGCTAAAACCAATGAGGGCATAATCAGCTCTTGGCGTGGTATTAATGACTTGGTGAATCCTTAAGTGTTCAGCACCCTCACCATCTTTACGTCCTTGCCATGTAAATGAATGATTCATTATGTCTAGCGTCCTTTAAAAATGAGCTTCGCTGTTAGATTGAGATTTCATTGCCATGCTGAATAATCCGCTTTGCTAAATCACCACCCAACCAGTAAACAATCTCGGATGGATGCTCAATATCCCACGCAATAAAGTCTGCAACTTTACCTGTCTCTAAAGTGCCATGTGTCTCTTGCAGACCCAGTGCATGTGCCGCATGCGTCGTTACACCCGCCAAAGTCTGTTCAGGCGTCAGACGGAATAAGGTACTGCCCATATTCATCATTAAACGTAAAGATAAGGCTGGTGATGTGCCTGGATTTAAGTCACTGGATAGCGCAATGCGTACCCCATGTTGGTGCAAACTGTCTAAAGGCGGATATTTGGTTTCTCTCAGAAAGTAGAATGCACCTGGTAATAGCACTGCCACCGTCCCAGCAGCTGCCATCGCCTTGACATCATCCTCAGTCATAAATTCCAAATGATCTGCCGATAAGGCCTGATAACGTGCCGCCAAACTCGACCCACCCAATGCAGATAGCTGCTCAGCATGTAACTTGATCGGAAGATTTAAAGACTGTGCTGTTTTAAATAGACGTTCGACTTGAGCTGGCGAAAATGCCAAATACTCACAAAAGGCATCGACTGCATCAACCAAACCTTCTTGGTGCAGTTTTGGCAGCATGTCATTGCAGATATGCTCGATATAAGCATCACTTTGATCTTGATATTCTGGAGGCAAAGCATGTGCTGCTAAGCAGGTACTGCGAACCGTCATCGGCAAAGTATCTGCAATCTGACGAATCACACGCAGCATTTTCCGCTCATTGGCATAGTCCAGACCGTAACCTGACTTAATCTCAATGGTGGTGACACCATCTTTAAGCAGGCAGCGAACTCGTTTCAATGCTGATGCGAGCAACTCTTGTTCACTGGCTTCACGCGTGGCACGAACCGTACTGGCAATCCCGCCACCACTGGCTGCGATTTCAGCATAGCTGACACCTTGTAAACGCTTTTCAAACTCAACACTACGGTTGCCACCAAACACACTATGGGTATGACAATCAATTAAACCCGGTGTGACCCATGCGCCATTCAAATCGATGGTTTCCGAATAAGCATCGGCAGGAAGATCTTCAAATGTCCCAATCCAGTGGATATGCTGCCCTACAGTGACCATTGCAGCATGTTCAATACTGGAATATTGCCCATTTTGCATGGTGGCGATATGACAGTTTTTCCAGAGCTTTTTCATTCATAGTTCCTCTCACCGCTCAGGTGGGATGACACCTGAGCAGTTTGATCATTAGCTTTCCATTTCGATATTTTGTTGCAAGCTTGAGTTCTCTTTTACCGTGTCTTGCTTAGGTTTTACCCAAATGGTATAAGCAATCCAAAGTAGAACTAACCAGGTTGCACCAACATAAATCGCAGGTCGTGAGTCTGGGAAATACCCCATCATTGCCAAGATAAACAGCATGAATGCAATTGCAAATGCAGGTGCATATGGCCAGCCAATGACTGGGAAATCCAAGGCTTTGATTTCTGCTTTAGATAACTTACGACGCATCGCAACTTGAGACAGTAAAATCATCAGCCACACCCAAACTGTGGCAAAGGTCGCAATTGAAGCAATGATGATGAATACATTTTCAGGAATCAGATAGTTCAGCAATACGCCAATCAATAACACCCCTGCCATTACCACAACCGTCATCCAAGGCACACCATTTTTGGAGATTTTTTGGAACACTTGCGGTGCTTGTCCACGACTCGACATACCATACAACATACGTCCTGCACCAAACACATCACTATTGATCGCAGAGATCGCCGCGGTAATCACCACGATATTGAGAACGGTTGCCGCTGATCCAATCCCAAGATTTTCAAAGATCTGTACAAATGGGCTGCCTTGGCTACCAATTTGATTCCATGGGAAAATCGACATCAATACAAAAATCGTCATTACATAGAACAGCAGGATACGTACTGGTACTGCATTAATCGCCTTAGGAATCGAGGTTTTTGGGTCTTTTGATTCACCTGCAGTGATCCCAATGATCTCAATTCCACCAAAGGCAAATACCACTACAGATAAACAGGCAACTAAACCAGCAATACCATTTGGCATAAAGCCATCGTGAATCCATAAGTTTTGAATGCCTGTAGTAAAACCACTATGATCCGCATGAAAACCATAGAACATTAGGCCTAAACCACCGACAATCATCGCAACGATCGCAGTCACTTTGACAATTGAAAGCCAGAATTCAAGTTCGCCAAAGACTTTGACATGAATCAGGTTAATTGCCCCAAGGAACATGATCAGTGACAGAATCCAGATCCAGCGTGGCACATCGGGGTACCAGAAGCCCATATAGATCCCGAAGGCGGTAACATCTGCCAAAGCAACAATGATCATTTCAAAAACGTAGGTCCAGCCTGTGGTAAAGCCTGCAAGTGGTCCAATATACTGTGAGGCATAGTGACTGAATGAACCCGATACTGGGTTATGTACAGCCATCTCACCCAATGCGCGCATCACGATATAAATTGCAATCCCTGCAACGATATATGCGATTAAAACGGATGGACCTGCCATTTTGATGGCTGTTGCAGAACCGTAAAAGAGTCCTGTCCCAATGGCTGAACCCAATGCCAAAAAACGAATGTGGCGGGTGTTTAACCCCCGCTGTAATGTGGAGTGTTGTGACATTATAATCTCCAATCCTTGAGGAAATTTAGTTAGATTCGGCCACTCCATGTGACCGATTTATTGATCACACTTCAGACAAACTCGGTAATAGCTGTGGAATGAGTAATTCGTTCAAGCAGCCACTTGCAAGCAATTCACTCGCTTGCTCAATATCTGGCGCAAAGAAACGATCTTCACTGTAATAAGGCACTTGGTCACGCAGCACTTTACGCGCACGCTCAAGTTTTGGAGAACTCTTCAAACCTTCACGGAAATCAAGACCCTGACATGCCCCTAACCACTCAACTGCAAGAATGCCGCGAACGTTGTCAGCCATATACCACAAACGTTTGCCCGCATTCGGCGCCATGGAAACATGGTCTTCCTGATTTGCAGAGGTCGGTAAACTATCAACACTGGCAGGATGTGCAAGTGCTTTATTGTCACTTGCTAACGCAGCGGCTGTTACTTGAGCAATCATAAAGCCTGAATTGACTCCACCATTGGCAACCAAGAATGGTGGCAACTGTGACATATGACGGTCCATCATCATCGAAATACGGCGTTCTGACAGTGAACCAATTTCAGCAATCGCCAATGCAATGTTGTCCGCAGCCATAGCCACTGGTTCAGCGTGGAAGTTACCACCTGAAATCACATCACCTTCTGCGGCAAAGACCAATGGGTTATCAGATACCGCATTTGATTCAATTGCTAAAACTTCTGCAGCTTGACGAATTTGAGTCAAGCAAGCACCCATCACCTGAGGTTGGCAACGAAGTGAGTATGGGTCTTGAACCTTGCTACAGTCCTCATGTGAATGAGAAATTTCACTCGATTCAGTCAATAAATCACGATATGCAGCAGCAACATCAATTTGACCACGTTGACCGCGAACTTCATGAATACGTGCATCGAATGGTGCGCGTGAACCCAGCATTGCCTCAACACTTAAACCACCACACACCGTTGCAGCAGCAAATAAATCTTCTGCTTCAAACAAACCACGTAATGCGTATGCTGTAGAAACTTGTGTCCCGTTTAAAAGTGCTAAACCTTCTTTCGCAGCTAAAGAAATTGGCTCTAGACCCGCGATTTTAAGTGCTTCAACCGCAGGTAACCACTCACCTTTATAACGCGCTTTGCTTTCGCCCAATAACACCAAAGACATATGTGCCAGTGGTGCCAAGTCACCTGAAGCACCAACAGAACCTTTTAATGGAATATGCGGATAAACTTCTGCATTGATCAACGCCAGAATGGCATCAATCACTTTACGACGAATACCTGAAAAGCCACGTGCCAAACTATTTGCTTTAAGCAACATAATCAGACGCACCATCGCATCATCAAGCGGCTCACCCACGCCAGCAGCGTGTGACAGCACCAAAGAACGCTGTAATTGCTCTAAGTCTTCTGGTGCAATTTTAGTTGATGCAAGTAAACCAAAACCCGTATTGATACCGTAAGCAGTACGGCCTTCATTGACGATTTGTTCGACACAAGCAACACTCGCATTGATGCCAGCAGAAGCGCTGTCATCGAGTTTCACTTTGATTGGATTTAAATAAGCGTGGCGCAGATCTGCTAAGCTAAGTTTGCCGGGTTGAATTAGAAGTTCCATTATTGGCGTCCTGTTTTGCACTCTATTGTTCGCTTACGATGCTCAATGCACAATTGCAAAAAGCATCGTAATGTCCATGTCTGTTTATTGTGTGATCATCGGCAAGTTCAAGCCTTGCTCTTTAGCACAATCAATCGCGATGTCATAACCCGCATCGGCATGGCGCATCACCCCTGTTGCAGGGTCATTGGTCAGTACACGTGCAATACGTGCTGCTGCTTCATCTGTACCATCACATACAATCACCACACCCGAATGTTGTGAAAAGCCCATGCCTACACCACCACCATGATGTAGTGATACCCAAGTCGCACCGCCTGCAGTATTGAGCAAGGCATTTAATAACGGCCAGTCAGATACGGCATCTGAACCATCTTTCATTGATTCTGTTTCACGGTTTGGACTAGACACTGAACCTGAATCTAGGTGATCACGACCAATTACGATTGGTGCTGAAAGTTCACCACTACGAACCATTTCATTAAATGCCAAACCGAGTTTTGCACGTAAACCTAAACCAACCCAACAAATACGCGCTGGTAAACCTTGGAAGCTGATACGTTCACGCGCCATATCTAACCAACGGTGTAAATGTTCATCATCTGGAATGAGTTCTTTTACTTTGGCATCTGTCTTATAGATATCTTCTGGATCACCTGAAAGTGCAGCCCAACGGAATGGACCAACGCCACGACAGAACAATGGACGGATATAAGCAGGAACGAAGCCAGGGAAATCAAAGGCATTCTCTACGCCTTCATCTTGTGCCATTTGACGGATGTTGTTGCCATAGTCAAAGGTTGGAACACCCATTTTTTGGAAATCCAACATCGCTTGAACGTGTTGTGCCATCGATTGTTTAGCTGCTTTGACCACAACTTCTGGCTCAGTTTTAGCGCGCTGACGGTATTCTTCCCATGTCCAGCCAATTGGCAAATAGCCATTCAATGGATCATGTGCGCTGGTTTGGTCAGTGACCATATCTGGATGTACACCGCGACGAACCAATTCAGGTAAAATTTCTGCTGCATTGCCATGTAGTGCAATCGAAACCGCCTTACCTTCTTTGGTATATTTTTCGATACGTGCCAAAGCATCATCTAAATCAATGGCTTGCTCATCGACATAACGGGTACGTAAACGGAAATCGATACTGCTTTGTTGGCATTCGATATTGAGTGAACATGCGCCTGCCAATGTTGCAGCCAAAGGTTGCGCACCGCCCATACCACCTAAACCAGCAGTCAGCACCCAACGACCTGTCAAATCACCGTTATAGTGTTGACGACCTGCTTCTACAAACGTTTCATAGGTACCTTGTACAATGCCTTGGCTACCAATATAGATCCAAGAACCCGCCGTCATCTGACCATACATTGCCAAACCTTTGGCATCCAATTCATTGAAATGCTCCCAAGTCCCCCAATGTGGAACAAGATTCGAGTTGGCAATCAAAACACGCGGTGCGTCTTTATGGGTTTTAAATACACCCACTGGCTTACCAGATTGAACCAACAAGGTTTCATCAGTTTCTAAGTTTTTAAGCGTTTCAACGATCTTGTCAAAACATTCCCAATTACGTGCAGCACGACCGATACCACCGTAAACAACAAGCTCTTTTGGATTCTCTGCAACATCAGGGTCAAGGTTGTTCATCAGCATGCGTAAAGGCGCTTCTGTTAACCAGCTTTTTGCATTGAGCTTTGTACCACGTGGTGCGCGAATTTCTACATCACGAAATTTTGTTGTCGTTGTTGTCACAATCGGACTCCTTCCATTGAGTTTGAATCAGCAAATTAACCTGCTTCACTGTATAGCAATGTATTAACTTGTATATACATCCATATACTACACAAAACTTTTATATTGAAAAGATGCTTTTCAATCCTTTTATGAAAAAAAATTACAAGCTAATGAAATAAATGGATTTATTTTTTGATCGGTAATAAAAAACACATACAACCTGTGGTTATATGTGTTTTGTAAAATTTGCAAAAAATTAGATTTTTGTGAGTTCGATCAGACAAGCTAGCTTTAAATGCTGTGATTTTAAAACCAGTTTTTTCAATGCTTTTTGCTGCTCTATTTTAAGACTCTCATGGTGCGCTAAACGAAAAACCTGCCGATCTACTTCAATTTCTAATGGTTCTACACTCTGATTAAAAATAAAAATCAGATCAGCTGAACTGAAAATCTCAGTGCTTGCTGACTCAAAAAGCCATTGATAGCGGGATCGCCATTTTTCAGGATTATAAATCAGATTAAAGTCTCGAATCGGCCCATCGATTAATCTACAACTGGTCGTGCTATCCCCACTGAATTGAGCAGATTGTAAAGTTTTCAGATGCTCGGAATCATCGTCAATATTCAATACGATGCCAGCACCTTCCAATACCGTGAGGATACGTTGCATGCCATTAAACTTGGAAAAATCACCCGAAGTTTTGACATCCGCCATAGAGATACGCCAATCAAACGTATCCAAACTGTCACCGTCACTTCGAGCAAGCTCAATGGTATAACCTGCACCATTCTTCCACAGCATCTGTTTATAGTCAGCCGTGTCTAAGTGTTGAATCATTGGGTAAACTTACCTTCCAGATAATAACGGCTGCCTGGATAGATCAGACGTGCACTGGAAATCAGTTGTTTATTCGACCAAGTTCTGCGACGAATCAATAAACAGGGTTCAGTCTTGTTAATTTTCAGCCATTTACATTCCTGTGCGGATGCAAGAATTGCGGTAACCACATGTTCACCTTCAGTCACAGGTGCTTTCGACATTAAATACGCATTCGGTGTAATGCTTTTAAAGTCTTGTGCCAAGTAATCTGGAATCAACATCGGATCGACCAATCGATCTTCAATCTGTACAGGCACATCATTTTCATAATGCACAATGATCGAGTGAAATAGTTTTTGCCCTTCACGAATCTGCATCAACATACTTTGTTCAGCATTGGCCTGAATCTGTTCCAGCACCAAGACTTCGGCATGATGTTTATGATTTCGGGCAATGATTTCTTCGGCAATATTATTGACATGAAATAAAGCAGTACGCCCTTGTCCCTCAGCAACAAAAGAACCGACACCTTGGATACGCACCAACAAACCTTCACTGGTGAGCTCCCGCAAGGCACGATTCACGGTCATGCGGCTACAGCCGAGTAAATTGACCAATTCACTTTCTGATGGAATTTTTTTATTGACGGTCCATGTTCCTTCATAAATCTTTTGTGAAATCATCTGTTTCACACGCAAATACAAAGGAACTGGACTATCTTCTTCTAAGGACAAATCTAAATCGTTTTGCTTTGTCGCTCTTGACATTGGCTAAAACTCATACTAAATACTATAAGGCATTGTATATTGAATTTAACGTAATTGTATATACAAGCCTATACAAATAAATATTTTAAGCCAAGTAGAATATAAAGCTCATATTTTTAAGCACTCAAATATCCAAAATTTATTCAAGCTATACCGTATATCTTTTGCTTAAACCCCATTCGGCCAAGATACGACGATACATAGTCGAAGAACGGTCTGCTTCAAAATGTGCTTCCATACTAATATCTAAAGGTAACTCTTCTGGCTTTTGCGCCTCTACCATCTCTTGATCTTCGGCAAAAATCTGCGCATTAAAATCATAGACCGCTTGTAAATCACCCGTGGTATCGAAATTACGGGTTAAAGGTACAAATAAGCGAGTTTTATTATGCGAGATGGGACAACAGGCATTTAAAATCTTGAGCACCCCATCATTCGGAAAGTGAATGGTTAACACTGCTGAAAATGGTGGATAAACATCAAAGATTCGTTCCCATAAAAAACCCACAGGCGCTAAATGCTGCATGCCATGCGGATAGTTGCTGACATTACTGGTGTAGTTTGTATGCAAGCCATAATCGGTACGTTCAGTCGAATATTTAGGTACGACAGGATTATCTCGATCGGCAAAGGCCTGATGATGCACCCAAGCAAAGTGTGCGACATCAATAAAACCTTCCAGTTGACGACCACTTGAACCAGCAATATCCACAAAAGGCGGCAAGATGGCTTGATGTGCCGCACTCTCCCATGTATCTAACACGGGAAAATTCGCCAAACTTTCATCTCTGCCGAGAATACTGGTCCAGACCAATCCATATTTTAAAACCACGGGAAACTTAGTCAGCGAAAAGCGCTCTGAGATTTTAGTTAAATCAGGTTGAGCTGGGATTTTTGTGCATTTGCCATCTTCATTAAAATGTAAGCCATGATACGGACAAATCAAAGTGTCTCCCTCAACCCAGCCTTTACTCAAAGGCACACCGCGATGCGGGCAAATATCCCGAGCTAAATGAATCTGCCCTGTTTCAGTCTTATATAGCGCCAGATTCATATCCAATAAGGTGACTTGCTGCGGTTTACTGCTCACATCTTCGATACGTGCAACGGGATACCAATGTTGTGCAAGAATCTGCCAATCCTGATCATCAAATTGGCTATGACATGGCTTATTTGGAAGATTGATGAATGGAATTGCGTTCATATCCTGTGCTCATTTTTAAGATTTTTCTCTTCAAGAGCAGTGTGGAATAGATCAATATTCTCGTCTATTAGAATGATTTATATGCATCATTCTAAAAATTAGAACAGTCTAGGCACTAAAATTGCTTTTGTATTACAATCTGCTTTATCTCAAGTGAGTTTGCAATGGCGCTGCCATTTTCACGTTTTGCCGATTATTTTATTGCCGTTGCCAAAACAGGCAGTTTAAGAAAAGCGGCCGACCAACTGTTTATTTCTGTCTCAGCGGTACATCGGCAGATCGTTTTGGCAGAAGAAGAACTCGGTGTTGCTTTATTTGAACGTTTGCCCAGTGGACTCAAGCTGACTTTGGCTGGTGAATTACTTTATGCCGATCTACGCAACTGGCAAAAAGAGTTTCAAATCACGCAAAAACGCTTAAATGAAATCCAAGGTATACAACGCGGTTCGATTGATTTTGGGATGATTGCAGCACTCAGTGAAAGCTTTGTCAGTGCCGTGATGCAGTCTATAGTTCAGCAATATCCATGGATTAATTTTAAGGTTCGTGTCTTGGACAGTGATCGCATCGCTGATTTGGTGATCAATGCTGAACTCGACTTTGGCTTGATTCTGAATCCCAAACATCAGCATCAATTGCAGATCAGCGCCTTTATTGAAATGCCCTTAGGTTTCGTGATTCCTAAACAGCACCCTTTAGCCGATAAAGAAAAAATCTACTTCTCCGATACGCTGGAATTCAATCATATTATTCCTGCCGAGCCTTTGGTTATTCATGACCATGTCACCGCCTTATATAAAAAACAGGACTTTCACCCACGCCATACCATCGAATGCAATGATATCCATATGATGATTTCATTGCTCAGGCAAAACCTAGGCATCAGCATCATGAGTTATCTGGATGCAGCCCCTTATATTGAAAATGCTGAATTTGAATTTAGAGCGATCAATGACCATGGCCTACACCCGATTACAGTTGCACTTTGTGTTGCACCAAAACGACAACTTTCTCGGATTGCGCAAATCATGATGAATCAAATCATTGCAGAGATGGAGGCACTAAAATCGCGCATGCTAAAGAATATTCATCAATAAAACTATATTTTCGCACCAAAATAAAACACACAAACCATTGATTTAAATCAATATAGTATTTGACACCCAAAGTTTTAATCGGGTAAGTTGATGTGAAGATTCACCTTTTTCACGATTCAGGCATTGCTATGGTTTGGTCCAATACAGACACTCATTTAACAGCAGATTATCCACGCGATATGGTCGGTTATGCCGATCAACCACCACATGCCCAATGGCCCAATCAAGCAAAAATCGCAGTGCAGTTTGTGCTGAATTATGAAGAAGGTGGTGAAAAAAATATTCTGCATGGTGATGAAGGGTCGGAACAGTTTTTGTCTGAAATCAGTGGTGCAGAAAGTTATCCTGCACGACATCTTTCAATGGACTCAATTTATGAATATGGCTCACGGGTCGGTTTCTGGCGCATTCAGCAGGAATTTGCCAAACGCAAATTGCCTATGACCATTTTTGCTGTAGCGATGGCGTTGCAACGGAATCCATTGGTGGTCGAAGCGATCAAAAACAATAACTATGATGTAGTCTCGCATGGCTTGCGCTGGATTCATTATCAAAATATGGATCTTGAAACAGAAAAGCAGCATATGGCTGAAGCCATGCACATTCTTAAAGATTTGTTTGGTGAAATGCCGACAGGTTGGTACACAGGCCGAGATAGCCCCAATACCCGTCAATTATTGGCGGAATATGATCAGGTGCAATATGACAGCGATTATTACGGTGATGACTTACCTTTTTGGACATCACTCCGCAATGCAGCGGGTGCAACTCGTCCGCATTTAATTATTCCCTATACACTTGATACCAATGATATGAAATTTGCTTCTCCTACGGGTTTTAATCGTAGTGAAGATTTTTTTGAATATTTAAAAGATGCTTTTGATGTCCTCTATACAGAGGGAGCAACCTCACCCAAGATGCTTTCGATTGGTATGCATTGCCGAATTTTAGGACGTCCTGCCCGCTTTAAGGCATTACAACGTTTCCTAGACTATGTACAAAATCATGATCGGGTCTGGATTTGCACGCGTCAGCAGATTGCTGAGCATTGGTATACACATCATCCTTTTCAAGCTTAGGTTTATTAAAGCGTCATAATGTGTCGTATATCCGATTTAAACAATTTATCCAAAGAAAATAAGCTTTAAGCTACTCCTTTAGAATAAGGAGATGATGGGATGAAAGTACAATATTTTGCAGCGAGTACACTAGACGGATTTATTGCGACCGAAGACGATTCTTTAGAATGGCTATTTGCATTAGGCGAACTAGATAACTCAAGTTATCCCACGTTTATTGCAAATGTTGGTGCTTTGGTGATGGGATCGGCAACTTATGAATGGATATTGAATAACGCAGAGCAAGTTGCTGCCGAAACAGGTTCCTCTTGGCCCTATACTCAGCCAACTTGGGTATTTTCCAGCCGTAAACTGCCCTTAATTGAAGGAGCAGATATCCATTTTGTGCAAGGAGAAATAGCTCCAGTTTATGCTGAAATACAATCCATCATTGAGGATAAGAATATCTGGATTGTAGGTGGTGGAGAATTGGCTGGTCAGTTCTATGATGCCAATTTACTTGATGAACTCATTATACAAATTGGTTCAGTCACCCTTGGGAAAGGAAAAGCACTATTTCCTCGAAGCGTATTAGCACCAGCACTTAAATTAATCTCTGTTCATCAAATGGGTGAAGGTATGGTCGAATTACATTATACCGTTGATCGTAAACAAAATTAGCCAAATGTGAATGCCTTATCTAACCTGTAAAAACTGGTAAAACACTCAACTCAATCTAAATAGCCCATTCTGTTAAATAAAATGGGTTATTCGGAAGAGTTCTCCAATCTTTTAGCTGATGCAATTTTATAATTTAGTTGCAAATCGACAAGACGCGTTTATATAGACCTCGCTTAATTTTCAAATGAAAAAGAACTAACTACAATAAAACTAAAATTTAAATCAGTGTCATTATTTGAATGGTGAGTAATGATGTAGTTTTTGGAGATATAAATCATGAAATACGATGATGCTTCTTGGCATTATGGTGGTGACTTCCCTACTGATCTTCCACAAGAGGCAGGAGCAACCCATATTGGAATGTTTTTAACATGGATGCTTTTTCACAACTTTGCTAGTGAAGAATTAATGGAAGATTCACAAGATGCCATTGAGCATTTAAAGACAAGACAAATTACAGGAGCACATTTTCTAATTGATGAACTTGATGAAAAGCTCACTGACAATGATTTTACCGAAGAAGGTAATGCTTTTGCTTTGGCATATTACGAAGGATTAAATAATGATAGTCGATATATTGATGACTACTTGCTTAGCTTTTCAGTAGATACTCACAACGTGTATAGAGTCGCTGATACCTGGGAAAATTACGACAAATTGGCAAGCCATATTGATGAAAGGTATCGTAAGTGGGTCATGGATGGTCGACCCCAATACATTAGCTGAAAGGTAGCAATAAAATAGTAACCAAGAACTCTCTGAAAAAAATAAAGCTTAACAGATAAAAAATAATGTTTTTTAATAATGAACTAGAGGTGTTTCGTGTCCTTATATCAAAAAGGAAAATATTGGTATGGTCAAAATCGAGACGACTTGCGCTTAGAAATGACTCGTTTTAGTCGCCTAAATGGTTATGAAGCAAAAGAATTTGCATCAAGTTTCTGTCGATGTGGAAGCCATATTTTCTGTTTAGAAAGTGACGAAAATGAAGGAGTTGCTAAACGGATCTGTACTCAATGTAACCATTCACATTTGATGGGAGATAGTGCTGAATATATTGAGAATGCCAAGCTAGAAGAACATCTTTGTATTTGTGACAATCAAAAATTTGAGCTGGAATCTGCAGTTGCACTTTATGATGGATCAAATGATGTCCGCTGGTATTACATAGGCTGTCTCTGTACAAATTGCTCACTTATTGGTGTATTTGTAAATTGGAAATGTGAAGGCGGAAATGCAACCGAATTTTTAGCTAGAATATAAACACGCTCATTTTAACTCTTGGATAGTCACTATTTAAGAAAGAGCGCTATCCACCGTCATGAGGTAATCCATTCTTTTAGCTTAGGCTATTTTCGCCATATCCATACTCCGCTGTTGTAACAACTTCACCGCTTGCTTAGCTTGCCAAGCCAACTCCATCATATCCAGATCAGGAAGCTGATCATTTTCCATCACCATTTTCCCTGCTATAAACATGGCCTTGATATGCGCTCGTCCACCACTTGCCACAGGTCCAATCGCCATATCATGCAAGCCAAAATAACGAGGATCATCTAACTGATAAATGACCAAGTCAGCCTGTTGCCCGACTTCAATTGTGCCGACTTGATCAAGCCCTAAAATCTTGGCCCCACCCACTGTTCCCCAACGGATCACATCCTCAATACTGGCAGCATCTGCACCACCTTCAAATTGTCCTCCCTCATATTGTGGTGTCGCCAACATCCCCTTTCTGGCACGTTGTAATAACCAAGCGGCATGAGTCTCAGACAACATATCTGCAGCTTCATTGGAACCCGCACCATCTACCCCAATCGAAATGGTCATGCCTGCCTGTTCCAAAGCAACAAGATCGGCAATGCCACTGCCCAAACGAGCATTACTCTGAGGACAATGCGCAATACCTGTTTGAGTTTGACCCAACAACCGAATTTCTTCGGGTAGTAATTTCACCAGATGAGCAAACCAGACATCATTACCAATCCAATCCTGCTCGGCACAAAACTGGACTGGGGTCATACCAAACTTGGCTCTAGCTGCATCCAGATAATCCACTGTTTCGGATAAATGACTATGCATCCGAATCCCCAATTGTCTGGCGATTCTGGCACTTTCGCGTAATTGCTGCGCTGTGGTCGAATGCAAGGTTGAAGTCGGTGCCATCACGATTTTTCGGAATGCATCTGAATCTGGCTGATGATATTGCTGCACCAGACGCTCAATATCCACCATATAATCTTCAAATTTCTCAGGACGCAAGGCTTGTGGCAACTCACTTTCCAAACCACGCGTTAAGGTTGCACCGCCACGACACAGCACAAAGCGCATACCCAATTTTTCAGCTTCATCAAATAAAATTGCTGCACCATCAAAAGGCATCTGTGGCCAATATAAATAATGATGATCTGCCACCGTTGCGCAACCTGAACGTAATAATTCAATTAAGCCAATACGTACTGCAATCCTAAAAGTCGCTTCATCAAATGCACCACGAAACCGATATGGTGTACTGGCAAGCCACGAGGTCAAGTTTTGATTCAAACCTTGTGGCTCACCCTTTAATAAAGACTGAAATAAATGGTGATGGGTATTTACCCATGCTGGGTAAATCACACAATCTTTGGCATTAATCACCTGTTCATTCGGCTGAGCACTTAACCGCCCTATTTCAGTAATTTTACCTGATAGGATGCGGATATCAGTGCATGAACAACGTGCTGCATCTCCAGTTAAACCTGTCAAAATGGCATGGGCATTTTGAATTAAATAGCTATTATTTAAAGGTACTGAACTCATACTTGCTCACTCTCATGCCATTTACTTAAAAAGAACTGGCTTAATAAAGACATCACGACAAATAAGCCCAAACCCGTGCAGGTAATTAGGAATAGTGCAGCAAACATCAACGGTAAATCCAACTGAAAACCTGCTTGTAAGATTTGATAAGCCAAGCCCGCACTAGTGCCACCCGCGCCTGCAACGAACTCAGAAACCACAGCACCAATCAGTGCCAGACCGCAAGAAATACGTAAACCACCAAAGAAATAAGGCAAAGCATTCGGTACGCGTAAGCGCATCAGAATCTGCCAACGACTGGCTTTATTGATTTGGAAAAGATTGAGCAAACCTTTATTAACACTACGTAGACCTAGAGTAGTATTGGTCAGTATTGGAAAAACTGCGACTAACATGGCACAGACCACTAAAGCCAAGGTTGTATTTTGAATCCAGATGATGACTAAGGGTGCGATTGCAACAATCGGTGTGACCTGAAACAAAATGGCATAAGGCATAAAACAAGCTTCAACCACACGACTTTGTACAAACACAAAGGCCACTAATGTGCCAATCATCACAGCGCAAGCGAAAGCCAATAAGGTGATCTTTAAAGTTACCCATAAACTACCGAATAACACATTGGACTGATTAATCAGCGCCATCACAATATCACTGGGCTTCGGCACGACATACACAGGGACTCCCAGTTGTTGAAAACTCAGTTGCCAAAACAGCAGGAAGATCAAACCGAGTCCCAATGGCGCGGCAATACGTTGTATCGTTGGATGTTGTAGCAATGGTTTAATCATGAGCATGCCCTCCACTCGCTTCAACCAATAATTGCGATAGATGCGAACATTGTTGAATAAAGATGTCTGAGCTTCGGAAAGACTCATCACGTTGGTATGGTCCTTTAATCTTCAGATCCGCCACCACCTGCCCTGGCCGTGCGCCCATCACAATGACGCGCGAAGATAAATACACCGCTTCATAAATACTATGTGTGACAAACACCACTGTAAGATCTCGTTCTGACCATAATTGACGAATATCACTATCCAGTTTATGGCGGCTAAACTCATCTAATGCACCAAAGGGTTCATCCATCAACAATAGATCAGGTTCTGTCACTAAGGCTCTGGCCAATGAGGCACGCATTTGCATGCCGCCTGAAAGTTCACGTGGATAAGCTGTGCTGAATTTTTCTAAACCAACGGCTTTTAAAGCAGCTTGGACTTTGGGCGTACTGGTTGATTTGGCAATATGCTGCAAATCCAAAGGTAAGCGTACATTGTCCTCGATATTGGCCCACGGCATCAGCGTGGCTTCCTGAAACACCATGGCCATTTTGCATTGTGATTGAATATCAGCTTTACCATTCCAGCGTACTAACCCAGCAGAAGGTTGTTCCAGATCGGCAAACATTTTCAGCAAGGTACTTTTACCGCAACCTGATGGTCCCAGTAATGAAATAATCTCACCGCGTGCAATATTTAAATCCAGTCGTTGTAAGGCATTGGTGCCATTGGGATAGGTTTTTTCAACCCCTCTGGCCATGATCATTGGCGTAATAAAGTTCGAAGATTCTTGTATTGGTATCTCAATTGATAAAGCAGAATTCATGTGGTTTCCCCTTGATGCAAATGCGCTATTTTGTTAACCCTTCAACTATGATTTAGAGCTATGATTATTTGCTAGCTTTAACAAACTGCGTGGTATAAGCGGTTTTCCAATTGGTTTGAGCTTTGAGTAAGCCTGCGTTCACCATAAAATCTCGCGTTGCTTTCCAACGCGCATCCGTCATAACACCAATGCCTTGGGTCTTGGCATCACCACCATCAATCAATTTCAATTTTCGCATTTGCCCCACTGCAAAAGTCAGCAATTCATCATTCATATTCGGGTTTTCTTTTTTAATGATGCTATTGCCCAAGCGTGGATCAGCCAAATAGTTTTTCCATCCCTCCATCGACGCTTGGACAAAACGGCGCAGCACATCAGGTTTATTTTGAATGACATCATTACGTGTGACTAAAATGCCGCCATAAGCAGGGTAACCCGCATCAGCAAATAGAAAGAAATTGCTCGATGGCTCAGCTTTTTTCGCCTGAAAGACTTCTGAGGTGGCATAGGCTTGCTGGACGACATTTTTGCCTGCTAAGAATGGCTGCATATTGAAGGTATAAGGGCGTGCCTGTGCAGCATCTAATTTATATTTGCCTTTTAACCAAGGCCACCAGCTTGCTTGTCCGCTGGTCGAGACCAGAATGGTTTTACCTTTGAGATCGGCCAAAGACTTTACATCGCTGTGGGTTAAAACACCTTGTGGATCAAACTGGAATGGAGCTGCCACCGCTTTGATGGGAAAGTTGCTTTCGATGCCTTTTAGAACCTGTAGGTCATAATTAATAATAATATCGGCACGTTTTGATAATAATAAGGTCATATTATTGACCTGTGGCCCACCAATTTTAATATCGACATCGAGTCCGTATTTTTTATAAATTCCTTGTGCCAGTGCTTGGTAATATCCCCCTTGCTCGGCTTGTGCAAACCATGTGGTTTGTAAAACAAGTTTATCGGCTGCATCACTGGTTGAACTAAGAAGTATTCCTAAACCCAATAACGTGCTTGCGATAACAGTACGTCGCCCTTTGCCTACATAGTGCTGAATATTCATAAGTAAGACCCCTAAATCTGTATGGATTCATCTTGCTATTCTTTTTAGGGGTTTAATCAATGTATAAGTTACACATTTCTCTCAAAACCAAATCAATTGGCTTTGTCCCCAAAAGAGGAACAGCAAACGCTGTAGAGCAATGTCCCGTGTGTTCGCAACACACTGACCGCTTATACTCAGTAATGATTTAGCAAGCTCTGTGCCAAGATTGATTTCATCATATTTTTTATCGGCAAAATCTAGGTTGGATTTATTTTTACTCGTTCTTAGCTAAAGCATCTAGATCGATTATTCAATTTTGTGCGCAATCAAAAATAAAATCGAATATTAAGTGCACTGTTTTAAAACAAACTTATGCGCAGAAATGAATCATTTGTACGCTGATAGCAAGAAAACTATTTGTGAACCTTAGAATTTATCTGTGTATTCGTTCATTTTCATTCATCTATAAACTGGTATAAAAAATGCTTATGACTTTATGTCAGAGTAGAAGCGTTCAGCATAGTCAGTTACATCAACTGCTGTGTGGGTCATTGCTCAGAAATCAGCTCACTTTTTTATAAAGCTTTCTCTTATGGAACAAGTGCAGCTCTTTTTTGAATGTGACCCCGTCTCTTTCAATCTATTTGATTGGGTCACGGTTTATCCAAAAGATGAGGTTGAAAATATGAATAGCGCCAACGTGACTGCATTAGCTGAAAATGACTACAGCTTAGAAGAACTACAAAAAGAAGCTCGTATGGGAGCTTTGGGTCAAGAAACCTTTGAACGCGAAGTTCGGGTGATTGATTTATCTGACTTCGAACAACGTAAGTATGAAATAGCCGAGCAGCTTTGGGCCGCTGCAACTGATATTGGCTTTTTTCAAGTCTCGCATCATGGTATCCCAATTGAGCAAATCCAAACTGCATTTGACATGACACAACAGTTTTTTTCTCTGCCTGAACCTGTCAAAGCACGCTACCCACTTAATCGAAATGCAGGCTGGGAAAGTAAAGCTCAGGTTCGTCCATCGACCAGTACCCCAGACCAAAAAGAATCCTATCAAATTACCCGCCCACGAATGGAGGGGCTTTATCCGACCGAACAAGAGCTGCCTGACTTTAAAAATACTATGCTGGAGTTTGAACATGCCTGTTGGCAAGTCGGTATGAAAATACTCTCTTGTTTTGCCTATAAACTGGGCTTTACAGATAATTTCTTTAGCCTTGCCCATGATCCTGAACAAGAAAGCTATCAAAGTACCTTAAGAATGTTGCACTACTATGCCATTGATCCTACTTTAAAAGATCAATTAGGCCTATGGCGTGCAGGTGCACATACCGATTTTGATTGTTTGACCTTATTGTTCCAACGTAAAGGTCAAGGTGGTCTGCAAGTTTGCCCTGGTAAGGATATGGAACAACAACAATGGACCAGTATCGAACCACGTGATGATGTAATCACCTGTAATATTGGCGATATGCTGATGCGTTGGAGTGATGATCAATTACCTTCTAATTTCCATCGTGTCAAAAATCCAGAAGCCAATGAGTATCAAGGGGCTCGTTATAGTCTGGCGTTCTTCTGTCAAGCCAATGAAGATGTGCTGATTGAAAGTCCACAACAGAAATATCCAGCAATCACAGCCAAAGAATATTTAAAACAACGAATTAGTGCGAATTTTAAAGGGAAATACTAAAACTACTAAGTCAGTCAGAGATTCACAATCTCTGACTGCACTAAAGCCTCAGTGATCCAGCACGGTTGAGATAAATGATGGACATCACAATTACTGCCACCACCAATCCGATCAACCACGAGAAAATCACTGTTTGCCTCTAAGGTAATTAAAGGATGGTGCCATACCCCTTGATGGTAACTGATTCCCTGCTGCCCATTGCTGATAAAAGCATAAATTCGCTGCTCATCAGGTCGTGTTTGATCAAACGGCAGTGCCACAACAATAATAAATTTCTGTTGTTGCAGCGGAATAAAGGACTGTGAACCGTGAGGATGTCGTTCTAGCATCTCAATCTGAAATGGAACCGATGTTGCAAACAGATTATGAAAAATACTCATCCCAACTGCGGCCTGATCTCCTGAAATCTGTGCCAAAGAAAGCGCATGATAACGTTCAGTGAGCCCCTGATTAATTGGGATAAAGTCTTTGCCACACTTTTCAATCACATCGCCAAATGGTGCAAAGCTATCTTGAGTTAAAGGTCGAATTTCAATATTTTTTTCATGCATATGTTTATTCTCTTCCATTTCTTATCAGCCCCATTGAATCACAATGAGGCTATTCACTCATGAGAAATTACTTAACCACTTTCCCCCATAAACGAATCCGACTAATCCCACCATCAGGAATCATATTGACACGGATATAATTCACTTTTTGATGTTGAAGTACTTCCGCAACATACTCATGAATATTGTCCATGGTCAAAGGCTGCTGCTCCAATAAAAAGGGCCAGAACATACTCTGTGGAATAAGCTGCGCATCGGTTGCATCTTCAACATAAGCGGCTTGAATCGAACAAAATGCAGGAAAATTGCCTTTAAAGTAAGCAGTATCCACTTCAATTTTTTCAATCTGCCCTGTTTGTCCTAAAGCAATAATGCACCAATCAAAGCCTGGTGCACGGCGGCGTTTTGTCTCCCAACCATCGCCCATGTTTAAACCGCGATGAGGACTAAGCAAATTATTCGGATGGCCGAAATGCGCATCACTAAAGGCCACAATACGCCCGCCATTTTTTAAACCAATTAAATCCATCTGCTGAGTTGTATCAATATTTTCGAGCACCACACGGCCATACACACGTAAACGGGCGATACCACCATCAGGGAAAATATTGATCCGAATATGAGTAATTTTCTGTGCTGAGCAATCAAAAAAATGATGCTGATCTGGAGATAGAACGGTATTTTCTAATAATGTCGTCCATGTTATACCTTCCAATTGATCATCTGGCGCATAACAGCCCTTAATGGAAGCAGATGCTGGATAATTGCCTGTAAAGAATGAGGTATCAATATCAAATCCTGATACAACCCCTGTCACACCTAAACGAACAATACACCAGTCATAACCTGCTTCACGCTTGCGCCGTGTTTCCCAACCATCCATCCATTTGCCGTGATCATCATATTTTCCTTCGATGAATTGAGCGGGTGTGCTTTGCAACATTCTTACAGCTTCTGCAAAAAACTCATCGGAACAACTCACGATACCTGCACCAATTCTGGCATCCGCAAGATTGGTTAGGCTTTGAAAATGGTTAGGTAAGGCTATGCTTTTAGCAATATGCACTGTCATTGATCATTCCTGAAAATTTCATTTCTATTCTATTATGCAAGATCCAGTCCAACTGGTCTGACCTGTTGTCAAAAATATAGCGATTTTCAATCAAGAACACCAACACAAAGATAAATTTTGTGTAGAATCAAACTGTTTATTTTTATATTTAAGGTGCGTTGTTGATGAGTCCACAAGCGATGCTCAATGGAAAATCATCTCAGGTGACTGAGCAAGCGGTGGAAGTAATTCATCAACGCATTCAACAAAATACTTATGCAGTCGGTTCTGCCTTACCATCACAACGTGATCTTGCTCTTCAATTAGGAATCAGCCGTGCTTCTTTACGTGAAGCATTAACCCGTCTTGCAGCCTTAGGTCTGTTAGAAATCAAGGCTGGTAAAGGTGTTTACGTTATTTCACAGCATAGCCAAGCGGCAGAACAATGGGATGGTGAGCATCGAATTTCACTCAAGGATTTCTACCAATTACGTTATGTACTGGAAGGCTTTTGTGCACTGCTCGCCTGTGAATATTTAACCGCACAAGATAAATCTATCTTAGAACAACATCATCAAGCACTCACTAGTGCAATTCAAGAACAGAATTGGCAAGCAGCTTCTGAAGCTGATTATGCTTTTCATCAGCACATTATCCTATTAAGCCATAATCAATCTATTATTCAGACACTTAAAATGCATACTGAATGGATCAAAAAGAGTCAAATTCTGCCTTTCCTACAACCTAATTTGGCATTTAAAACCATTCAGGAACATGAAGTCATTCTACAAGCCTTATTTAAACAAGATGCTGCAGCGGCAGAAAAAGCCATGCAAGCGCATATTATTGGGGCTGCGCAACGGGCGGGTGTGTACTTTTCTCGACATGAGAATGTTTAAAAAGTCCCTTATTTAATTTGAATATAAGCATCTATTCACTATCGTGACTGGCGGCATGGATACCGCCTGTTTAGCTGTGGTATCAGGGAAGTACCATCAGCTAAACAAAGGATTTTTGTTACTTTTGATCCTTCAAAAGTAAGGTAAAAAATTATCGTTTTAAATTCTACCGAAGCAAAATATTTATGATGTGCTTTAAACATAGGTAACCTTTCACAATCACATTAGTTGAAGAAAAATCTTACATTTGTTTTAGCTAAAAACTTGAACTTTTATTAACGCACCACTTTGCCCCATGCTTTGAACCACATCAAAGCAACCTTTCTAATTCTGCTTTTTAATAAAGCAAAACATCTGGTATGACCAGTAAAACCAGTTATTAGAATTGGCACACTTCTCGCTTAGAACTGTTTAGAAACTTATTTATATATTTAGGGTCTGAACAATGAATATTGCGATTGTAGGTGCAGGTATGGGCGGTTTAACTGCTGGTATCGCTTTAAAAAAATTTGGTCATCAGGTCACGATTTACGAACAAGCAGCCGAAATATTACCTGTTGGAGCAGCGATTTCACTTTGGTCAAATGGGGTCAAGTGCCTCAATTATCTGGGATTAACCGAGCAAATTCAGGCTTTAGGTGGACAAATGGAATCTTTGGCTTATATGGATGGACTGAGCCAACAAACCATGACCCAATTTAGTTTAACACCTTTATATAAAGAAGTTGGCCAACGTGCCTATCCTATTGCACGAGCAGATTTACAACAACTATTAATGCGGCAATTTGGTTTGGAAGATATCAAACTCGGCATGAAAATGACTGAAATTGAAACTCATCAAGATGATGTCACGATTCATTTTCAGGATGGTTCTCAAATTACAGCCGATCTATTGATTGGTGCAGATGGTACACACTCTCTCACTCGAAAATTTGTGCTCGGCTATCAAGTTGAACGTCGCTATGCAGGTTATGTGAATTGGAATGGGCTTGTTGAAGTCGATGAAGAGATTGCCCCTGCTTTGCAATGGACCACTTATATTGGTGAAGGAAAACGGGTATCACTGATGCCTGTTGCACAAAATCGTTTTTATTTTTTCTTCGATGTGCCATTAGCTGCAGGACTGACAAATGATCGTGAATATTATAAACAAGAGCTAAAAGCACATTTTCAGGGTTGGTGTCAGCCTGTACAAAAACTCATAGACTGTTTAGATCAACAAAAAACCAATCGTGTTGAAATCCATGATATTGAACCTTTTATGGATTTCTATAGAGGACGAGTGGTATTGTTAGGTGATGCAGCACATAGCACCACGCCAGACATTGGACAAGGCGGCTGCCAAGCGATGGAAGATGCGATTTACCTTGCCCGTGCCCTGCAAATCAATACCTTCGGTTTAGATGATGCCTTAAAACGCTACCAAAACAAACGGAATGATCGATCCAAAGAAATGGTACTCAGAGCACGTAAACGTTGTGATATCACTCATATGAAAGATCCAGAAGTGACCCAAGAATGGTATCAATCACTATATCAGGAACAAGGCTCACATATCATGCAAGGGATTATTAGCAATATTATTGGTAATCCACTGGATTAAGTATTTATCTTTTTAACTCCCCCCGATCAAGGGGGCTTTTTTTAGCTTTTTTATCATAAAAAAATGCACACCTCTTGTGAGGTATGCATTAGCTACAATGGCCCAATCAATCAAAACTTATAACTCAACGCAAAACGGTTTTGTAAAAAATTCTTGTCATAGCGTGGCGAAGTCTGAATCCCAGCAAAATTACTGACACTGAAACCTTTTAAAGCACCTGTGAAATTATAAATACCGAACAGCATATATTCGGATTGATTACGACTAGCAACACTCTCGGTTTCTTTTAAATCCATATATGAATAGCGTGCGCCTGCAATGACTTGATCAGATACTTTCCCCTCTAAGGATAACATTAGTGCATTGCCCGCACCTAAATCCTGGGTACTGGTAAAAAAGGGTTGTGCAAAGATTTCACCAGATGAGGTTTGGCTAGCGTATGGCATTAATAAAGCCCCATTTAGATAGCTGTTTTGGTTTGGCTTAATATAGTTATAGGCGACCTTCATACTGGTAGTAGGCAATACTTTAAAAGCCGCCTGTACACCCCAGATCTGACTGTTGATCTCACCTGCAAATGCCTTGCCCTGATCTTTACCAGACATATATTGTAGTGAAAACTCAGGAGCGTACTTCAGTTGTGAAAATCCAAGATCCGCTTGGGTATAAATTAACCCGAGATAGTCATCATAGTCCTGATACCACAGTTGTGTTTTGAGGGTTTTATTAGCGTCTAACTCAAAACGTTTCCCTACACCAATTGACCAAACGCCATCCGTTTCAACTTTTGAATTTTGGCGTGAGCTTTTAGTAAACTCATCTTCAGCATAGCTTTTATATTTATTGACCTTGGTCAAACGTAGGAAATCATATTGGTTGCCGATCTGCACATCTGCGGCTTGATATAAAAACATCAATACACGGCGGTCTGCGTAGTCTCCCATAAAAGGTAAATTTAAACGCTGATTACCCACAGTCACCCGAGCCAAATCATTTTTCCATGTCAGATAAGCTTCGGCTAAACCATCTCGATCTTCTTTTAACTCGGAAACTTCATCATTTTTGTTCTTCTCGTCTAAACGACGCTGAATATCATAACCAACAGCTGCCTGTACTCCATAAAAAGGAGCGGTCTCATATTTGATATAGCCCCCAATCACAGCTGTATCTTGATTTAAATTATTCACAAAATAGCCATTATTCAAAGAATAATAGGCTGATTTCACTGCTCCATGCACACTGCCGCAACTCAATACTGTCGACATAGCCGCAACTGAATCATTGCGAGTCTGACAGTCTTGTTGCAAATTAAACAGCCCATTTAAGCTGGTATCTGCCGCCCATGCTTGCATTGTGGCAGTCATCGCAATACTTAAGGTCACTGCATTTAATTTAAGATTTCTCATGAATATTTCCCCGAAAGTTAGATCTAAAAATCGCTTTAGGTCTTTAAAATCCTGTTTTTGGCTTTTTCAAGACAGAAACTCCCCTAGACCTATTCAAAAATGAATAAGCGACTTTTAAATTTTTGTTGATTAAAAAAATGGTTTTTTAGAAATCCGCACCTAATTCGATATTGGTCAATGCCCTGAATTTAATGGCAAAGTCGCAACATCCACAGATTTCTTGTTAAATGGCAAATGATTGAAAATGATATTGAGTAAAATCGCGGTGATACAGGCTGAGCTAATCCCTGAATGCAACAAGGTTTTTACCCAGACTGGAAATTGTGCATAAAACTCCTGATTCACAATTGGGATCATGCCAATTGCCAGTGAAGTCGCCACGATGATCAAATTTTTATGATCGTTATAATCCACTTTTGCTAAAGTACGGATACCACTTGCAGCGACAGTACCAAACAGTACAATGCCTGCCCCACCTAATACTGGCATTGGGATTGAAGCAACCAAGCGTCCCACAATCGGTAATAGTCCTAAAATGATTAAAATGCCACCTGCGGTTGCCACCACAAAACGACTCTTAATTCCTGTAATGGCAACCAAGCCTACATTTTGGGCAAAAGCAGTTTGCATAAATGACCCAAAAATCGGTGAAATAGCACTCGATAACATATCCGCGCGCAAACCATCGCCAATACGTTTGGAATCAACTTTGGTTCCAACAATTTCACCAATCGCAATAATATCGGCAGTGGTTTCTGTCATGATCACCAGGGTCACAATTGTCATGGAGAGAATGGCAGAAAACTCAAATACAGGAGAACCGAAGTGAAAAAAGCTGGGTAAGGCAAATATGGAGCCTGACGTAACTTTAGAGAAATCTGCAAAGCCAGCAAAATAAGCAAGGATGGTTCCCAATACAATCGCGACTAGAATTGCCAAACGACGGAGCATCTGACTACGCAACATACTAAAGATAATCACAATCGCCAACGTCATCACCGCCAAACCTACATTGGCTGGATCACCCCAGTTTTCTGCTTTCGGATTGCCACCCATAATCCAACGGATTGCCACAGGCATTAGCGAAATACCAATCATGGTAATGACACAACCTGTCACCACTGGCGGGAAAAACCGAATGATTTTTGCAAAGAATGGTGTGAGCAATAAGCCAATCAAGGACGCCACAATCACCGCGCCAAAAGCAGATGCCAATCCCCCACCTGTACTGACAATCGCGAGAATAGTGGCAACACCTGCAAATGACACCCCCTGTACAATCGGCAGTTTTGCGCCAAAATGCTTGAAACCGATGGTTTGCAAGACCGTTGCAATTCCTCCGACAAATAGCGCGGCTGCAACCAATAATCCAATTTCAGAAGCTTGCAATCCTGCTGCTGCCCCGATAATTAAAGGTGGTGCGATAATGCCCCCATACATGGTCAAGACATGCTGTAATCCATACATCAGATTTTTACTCATGCCTAAATATTGTTGTTCTGCGGATGTATTTGTATTTGATTCTGAACGTATATTGTCTTGCTGCATGGGTTAATTCCTCAAATTAAGTTCATGATGTCCACATTGTTAAGTTTTAGCTGCCGCGATAAGTTGAATAGGAAAAAGGACTAATTAATAACGGCACGTGATAGTGCTGTTGAATATCAGCGACCTTAAAATCAATACACACACGCGGATAAAAACTATCGACATGTAAAGTGTGAAAATAATCTGCCACTTCAAAAATTAACTGATAATTGGCTTGGATAAATGATTCGATTTTGAATGCAGGAATACGACCATCTGCATCTGTGAATTGCTCATCCAGCAAAATATATTGATGATTGATTTCCTGACGTAATTTCACCAATACCTGACGAGCTGGCTGCCCCAATGCGGCATTTAAAATATGTGTACTAATACCTGCCATTATTGAATCTCCTGTTGTAAACGAAGTAATGCAATTTCACTCAATTGCTGCTTCACTTCGACTTGCTCCTGCTCTACTGTATTTTCTAAACGTCGTTGCAACTCAGACAAGATCTGTTGCCCTGAGCGACCAGCAGCACGGATCAGAAAAATATGCCCAAATTTGTGCTCATAATCTAAATTGCCCTGATAGAGTGCCAGTTGCAGTACCGCATCAGTTTGAATTTGCCCTTGCTCACGCTGTGAAAATTGCTGTTCTTTTTCAGATAAAACTGCTGCCGCTTTTTTCTCACCAATGCGCGGATGTTGCGCCAAGGCTGAATAAATTTCAGGCCATTGCCAGGTTTGGGCTTGCGCGAGTGCAGCTTGGTATAGCTGTTGTTTAAACTGATAAGGCCGTTGCTGTACCAGTTCAAACATCCAAGTTGGGATATGCACACAGTTCTGTAAGACTTGGCTTGCCTCTACAGAGTTCAACTGATTGAATGTTTCGAGTTGCATCGCTGCTCCAATTTATTGCATTGTCTGACTGGTCAGACCAGATAGCATAAATTAAGCAATGAATATGCCAATTCTTGTGCTTAAACCACAAACATCATCAATAAGCTATAAGACTCAGATTGAAATAAAAAACGGCAACCACGAGGATCACCGTTTTTCATCTTAAAAATTTAAAAGAACTTAGTTCAAGCTATACGCAATTACATAGTCACCATGATCAGGCGATTGACGTGCACCGCCCGCGGTAATCAGCACATACTGCTTGCCATTTTTTGGAGACACATAGCTGATCGGCGTCGCTTGACTACCTACTGGTAAACGCGCTTTCCACAGTTCCTTACCCGAAGATGAATCCAATGCACGCAAGTAATAATCCTGAGTTGCAGCAAAGAATACCACCCCACCTTGTGTTGCCATTGGTCCACCAATGGTTGGCATTCCAATCGGTGCTTTAAGCCCCATTTTGATACCCATTGGACCAGTATCTTGCACGGTTCCCATTGGCACCTGCCATGCAATTTGGCGGGTTTTCATATCAATTGCGGTCATGGTGCCATAGGGTGGTTTTTGGCATGGGATATTCAACTTCGACCAGAAGCGATCTTTGTTGACTTTATAAGGTGTGCCCTTCATTGGTACTGCACCCATTCCTGTATTGACTTTCTCTCCGCCATTGGCTTGAACAGCCAAGTCTTCTGGCGTTTGTTCAATCAACTGAATCCACAGTCCTAAACGCATATCATTGACGAACATATATTGATGACTTGGATCAAAGGCGATACTACCCCAGTTCATGCCGCCCAAAGAACCTGGAAAACTTAAGGATTTATCAGTGCCCGGTGCAGTAAACAAGCCTTCATAACGCATTGATTTGAAGTTGATACGGCACATCAACTGGTCAAATGGCGTTGCGCCCCACATATCCGACTCAGTTAAGGTTTGATTGCCAATCTGTGGCATTTCCACCGAACGTGGTTGGGTTGGGCTGTATTGCTCACCTTTAATATCGGCAGGTTTAACGGGCTGTTCAATCACTTTAGTCAGTGGTTGACCCGTTACACGATCCAATACAAAGAACTGACCAGATTTGGTACCAATCACTACAGCAGGTTTATTGCTGCCATCTTGCATAGGGAAATCTATCAAGCTGGGCTGCATTGGTAAATCAAAATCCCATAAATCATTATGAACTGTCTGATAAACCCACTTTTCCTTACCTGTGGTTGCATCTAAAGCCAGAACAGAAGAATTATATTTATGGTCTAAAGGTTGACGATTACCGCCCCAGACATCGACAGATGAGCTGCCCATTGGCAAGAATACCGTGTTCATTTGTGGATCATAAGACATGGCTGCCCAAGAGTTTGCTGAACTACGTTTATAGGTTTCTCCATCCTTCAACACATAGTTTGGATCTGGATTGCGTGGATCAAAGGCCCAACGTAATTCACCTGTAATGACATCGTATGCACGAATCACCCCACCCGGCATATCTGCGGCAAAGTTATCCGCGATACGACTACCCACCACAATTACCGTACCCGCAATGGTTGGCGCAGAAGTTACCTCAAAACGTGGTGCGGTTGTGCCCTCACCTAAGCCTTTCAATAGGTCAACCGTACCTTCCACACCAAAGTCTTTACAACGTTCACCTGTATCTGCATTAACGGCAATTAAGCGACCATCAGGTGTATTGGTATAAACACGGCGCAGACATGAGGTGTTGTTTTCCACCGCTTTGACAGGAGTTGCTCCAGCCAAAGTTGGCTGAACCAAGGTTTGGGTAGAATCAAAATAAGCAACTCCTCGACAACGCTCCCAAGCATCCGACTTGGAGTTGACTTCCGCTTTCCAAAGTTGTTTACCTGAATCCGCTTCCAACGCAAAAATATTGTTATGCGGGGTACATAGGAAAATCTTATTGCCTACTTGTAATGGTGTCATTTGATCTTCTGCACCATTTCCCGAACCTGTGGTGAAATCACCCGTACGGAAACGCCAAACCTCTTTTAATTGATGTACATTGTCCCGTGTGATCTGATCCAATGCAGCAAAACGACTTCCACCTGCATCCTGACCATAATGCTGCCAGTTGCTCTGCTTCATATCGGTTTTTACAGGAATCAAAGGCAAGACCTGCCCAGAGGCCGCAACCGTTGGATGCGGCTGAAACATTTGATAAAAACCGATTACCATGCCAATAACCGTCAATATTCCCAAACCATAAGCAGGTAAATCTGCACTCGGTTGATATTGATAACGACGGATGGCAGGTAAAGTAAACATCAGCGCGGCAAATAAGCCTGCTGGGAACATCAGTCTTGAAAATAAAGGCCAGAACTCCCAACCTGCATCAATCAATGACCAGAAGATCGTTCCTGCAAAAACCAGACTGAATAACCAGACACCCAATGCTTTTTTCTTAAAAATAAAAACAGCTGAGATGAGCGTAAGTACACCTGAGATCATGAAATACCATGATCCACCCAGCGCTGCGAGTTGAAAGCCACCGACTGTAAAAAACAGACCTGTAAGCAATAAAACCAACGCTAAAATAAAGCACCATATTTTGAGTATGGTATGTGAGCTTGAAGATTCAGTCATCGCTCATCCTCCAGTATTAGAAATTCACGCGCATGCTCAGGCCTGCAACCCATGCATCATCCACTTCTTTAACACCCGCAGGTTGATGGATATATTGCAGGTTAGGTCTTAACATCACCGCAGGTGACCACTGATAGCTATAGTTCAATTCGATATTGAGTTCATCACGCTGGACGGGTACATAATCTGTAGCAAGCGCATCGTATTGCTGATAACCGCGAGTTTCATTCAGTGTAATTTGACGATCTTTATAGCGATCATTGACCAGATAATTGGCAATACCAAAACCAATTGAATCATTTGGACGACGATCAAAAGGCCCTTTGTACCAAAGTGCCAGTTGCTGGGTACTGTTGACTGCCGTGGTCGCTTTATCATTAACTACGGCATTGAAACTGACGTACAAACCACGTTTTGGATCGTCGCCTTTTTGGCTGAGTTGTTGTTGTGCATTCAACCAAAAACTATGTTTGCCATCATGTACTTTGCCTACTGTCGCAATATCATTGGCTTCGGCTGTCGAATAGAGTGCCCCGACTTTATATTCACCAGACAAGCTATTGAAGGCAGCAAGTTTTGGTCGCCATGCTAATTCAACTGGAATGGTTGCGCCTTTGACATGATCCATATCCAGATTAAAACCATCACGATTGCGATCAGTTTTAATATTGTCTGGATTGACTTCGTAGACACCGACACCTAAAGTCCATTCAGGTGCGAATTGATACTTAACATTGGCACCCCATAATCCAACAGGTAAGTTGTACCAGATTGAACCAATCGACTTCCCAAGCTGTCCACCACACAATAATAAATTCTGGAATTCACATTGCGAGCCATTAAAATCTTCTGACATGCCCATACGGCCAATCTTGAACTGTACCGTGTTATCAACAAAGCCCTTTTTCACCCATGCCTGACTCAAACGCCAGATTTTGCCGCGACCATAGATTTCCTGTGAATTGCCGAGTGCACTAGAACGAGGATCTTTAATTCGATCCAAAGTTAAGGCATTACCATCACGTTTAGTGATTAAAAGGCTGGCACTGGTATCTTTCCAGCCTGCAATTTTCTCTAAATCAAAATTGGCACCGAGCGACAATTGCGCTGCATTTTTAAAAGTATTGTCATCGTTATAACCACCATCCAGATTTGTCGCAGCTTGACTCATGATCGAGGCCGTAAATTTATAGCCTTCTTTTTCCAGTTGCTGACGCTGGCCATTCCAATCATCCAGTAACCATTGGCGATCCTGTGACCATGGCTGATCAGCAAAACTGGATTGAGCAGCACATACAGCCACTGCCAGACAGCTCATTTTGAGCAATAATGCATTCGACTTCATATTCGGCCTCCTTGCCGTTTATTTCAGTTTTACAGCTGAACTGAGTTCAGATGTTGCACCTACACGGTCAGTGATCGTTGCTGTCACTGAAGCCACTTGGGTTGTTGATTTCCAAGTCAGCGCTGCGGTTCCTTGTGCATTGGTTGCGGCAACCGCTGAACCTAAATAAAACTCGGCCTCATTTGAATTTGCCGATGTGTTGCCAAAAAACTCGACCTGATAACGCTGATTCGGTTGCGCTTTGACCTCAGCGGTAATTTGTCCTTTGGACACACTTAATTTTGGTGCCTGAATATTCTGGTTCGGTTGTGCATTACAGCCTTGCTCATCTGGTTTGTTGCAGGTTTTTTGCAAGTTTGCAGGATCAATTTTGACGCCATGACCACGTGAACCTACAAAATGTGCATGCTCTAATCCTAGAATATCAAAGATAATCGCGCCGACGCGTTGATTCGGTACGCAACTTCCACCTGCCTCACAACGTTTAATGTCTTTGCCGTTATTCCAAATTAAGTTTTTGGTCAGGGTAATGTGGGCATTGGCATCTTTTTCAGAACGGATCGCAATCCCCACCCGATTACCATGTACTTTATTGCTGTCAAAAATGTTGCCATCACCCGTCAGGTTAAAACCATTGGAGTTATTGGTCAGTTCGTTATAGGCAATGTAGTTACGCTTGCCCCAGTTGATCTGTAAGCCATCTGAATAGTTTTCAAATTTATTGCCGACGACCGCATTGTCATTGCCCCACAAGATTTCAATCCCTTGTGAAGGTTCAGGATTTGCTGCCGTTGAAATAAAATGGTTATTGGCGACCAAGTTAAATGCTGCACCACGAGTTAGTTCAAGCCCGTCACCATTGTCCTGAAAATAGTTGTTCAATACTTTGTTGTTATTGGTGGTGGTCGCTGTTGGATTACCCTTACCATCATCACCCGTCAACATCACCCCTGCACCACCGTAGTTATGCATAATACGGTTGTTTTGAATCAAGTTATTGCTGGCACGGTTCATCAAAATACCAATACAGAAATGACGAATTTCCAAGCCTTGGATGGTGACCCCATTGATATCGCGTAATACGATGCCCGGCAAAGTCGTAGTCCGCACATTGGTCCCAAATTGTCCTTCGACTGCACCTGGGCAGGCTTCGACTCCTGTACCTTTAATATAATTTGAGCCATCGACCGCGATAAATTCACCTGTCTTCGCCCATTGCGTCCCAATGATTTTTACAGACGCTTTGATCTCAGGTAATGGACTGTTGACCTTAATGGCATAAGGTGCTTTTCCTACCGCCTGAATCAGAATCTCACTGGCCTCAGTTGGTTTGCGATTGGCTTGCTCAATTGCCCAACGTAAAGTGCCTTTATCCGTATCATCTTGATAACGATCTACGATATAAGTTTCTGCTGCTGCCCAACCCGAAACTGCCATAGCGATGGCTAAAGTACTTAAACGTATATAAATTGATTTCATGTTTAAAAAATCCTTTTTAAATTATTGTGTTGGTTGAACCGTTTTTAAAAACTGTTTTAGTTGAGTTACATCAATCTGCCCTGGCGCTGATGCTTCACCAATCATGCCAAAACTAAAGCTGCCACCCATATTTGCTGTGGCAATTCGAGAAATCGTCCCGAGTTTCCCCATCGACATGGTGAGTAATGGCTTTTTAGATTGCTGACTCACTTTTAAAGTCGCATTCATTAAGGTGAATACATCCTGTTTGCTTTGCGGCATCACTGCAATTTTAAGAATATCGGCGCCTAACTCATCCTGTTTAAGTAAGCGCTTGATGATTTCGGCCTCAGATGGTGTTTTTTGAAAATCATGATTCGACATCACAATCAGCACTTTTTTCGCATGTGCCAATTTGACGGTATTCTTCACAATGTGCTGATCACGGAACATTTCCACATCGAGCATGTCCATAAATGGCTGCTGTAAATACGCTTGATAGGTCTTGCCATAATTTGCATCGCTAATGGTCAATTGCCCACCTTCGTTATGAGTACGAATGGTGGCAATCATCGGCTTAGTACCTAGAATCTGTTTTAATTCATGTCCCAAGGCAATCACTTGCTTGCTATCACTGGCAAAGCTCAGTAAATCAATCCGAAACTCCGCGAGATCTGCATCGGCATTCGCTGCAATCACTTTTGCCTGAGCAATTGCCTGTTCTTTGGTTTTGGCTGTGATTGGTACAATAGTTTTCACAGGCAACTTTGCCAGTTCAGCTAATTCAACTGAATTTGACAAATTCACTTGAGCTTGGGTCATTTGAACCGTAAATAAAGGGCTGACCAGCAGCATTAACGCTGCCAATGTTTTCATATCCATGAATATTTTCCTTAGTCGAAATTATTGTGTTGTTACACTGCGGCGTCTTGCTAGGTTCTCATCCAATTTTCGGATAAGCTTTCAGCTGGACTTACTTTGGTTTCGCCCTGAGAAGCGCTTGAAGCTTCGTAAGGGCAAAAGCATTGTCATCCCGTAAAGTTCACTTCTGATACCACATTCGTAGCATAGCTACTCGTCTTGCGCTCAGACAAAGCGTTGCTTTGTTTATCTTCGCTCAGGTTGCAGATGACATTCCCAAATAGCTAATTTCTACATACGTTTCTTTAATATATTTAAATATCAAAGAACACTGTTTCATCATCACCCTGAATACGGATATCAAAGCGATAAACCACTTCACCATCCACTTCACTGCGTTTGGCGATTAAAGTCTGGCGACGTACCGCCCATTCAATGCTGTTTAAAACAGGATCATTGGCATTGGCATCCACTTCATCTTCAAAATAAATACGCGTATGCAAACCAATATTGATACCGCGGGCAAACACTGCGACTGCGATATGCGGTGCCTGAATTGAACCTTTACGGCCTGCAACAGCGCCTGGTTTTACCGTATTAAAACTCCAGAAGCCTGTTTCAAAATTGGCACCTGTACGGCCCCAGCCCAGAAAATGTGGATCGGCAGTTTTACCTTGGGTGTCTGCCTGACTTGGATAAACCCCATTGGCATCCGCCTGCCAGATTTCCAGCAATACATCTCTTAATGGCAAACCAAGACCATCAAATACTTGACCTTCGAGACGAATACGTTGTCCTTGCGTTTGCTCATTGACTAACTGGTTATCAAAGTTATGCTCAAATACTTCGATATTGGCTTGTTGTGGTAGTAAACCGATATGAACATAAGGGCCACCCGTTTGTGATGGGGTTTCCTTTAATTCCTGAAAATTCCATGCATTCATCGTATGACTCCCTTAAGTCAAATCATTTTCAAAATAAGTCGCACGACGACCACGAAGATGAATATCAAAGCGATAACAACGGCTATCTGCTTCAATGAAATTGTTTTTATCTTCCAATGCGATCAAGGCACGACGCTGATCTTCAGATGGAATGGTTTTTAAAATCGGGCAAGTATCAATCAAGGTATCGCCTTCAAAATAGAACTGCGAAATCAGACGCTGTGCCCAACCATCTGCGATCAAGGAAAAATGAATATGTGCTGGGCGCCATTCATTAATTCGGTTACGCCACGGGTATGGACCTGGTTTAATGGTACGGAAAATAAAGAAACCATTTTCATCGGTTAAGGTACGGCCACAACCACCAAAGTTAGGATCCATCGCACCAATAAATTTGTCATTTGGGTGACGATAACGACCTGATGCATTGGCCTGCCACACTTCCAATAAGGCATTTTTCACAGGACGGCCGAACTGATCACGCACATAACCATGCACAATGATACGTTCGCCCACAGGTAGACCTTCTTTGGCATAGTTCAGGATCAAGTCATTGTCTTTAGGACCAAAAATACTCGGTGAAAAATGTGGTGAAGTGACTTCAGTCAAGGTTTCATTAATTGAGATCAATGCATTCTTTGGCGAGCGTAATACACTGGTCTTATAACCGGGTGTATATGCTGGTGGATGATCATCGGTATTACGTTGTGGGTATGCACCTAATGTATGCTTTAACATGCCTGTCTCCTTAATCCTGTGGTTGTGCTGCAACGGGCTGCACGTCAATGCCAAGTTCTTTAAAAACTTCTTCGGCCATATGCATGGCTGCATTAGCTGCTGGCAAACCTGCATATAAAGAACTATGCAAAATCAGTTCTTTCAGCTCGTCCTTGGTGACACCATTGTTGAAGCAAGCACGCAAATGCATTCTGAGTTCATCTTCTCGCCCCAACGCCAATAAGATGGCAATGGTGACCAAACTACGGGTATGACGTGGCAAGCCTTCACGTGACCACACTTCGCCCCAAGCAAAACGACTAATAAAGTTCTGGAAATCCTGATTGAAATCATTGAGGTTCGCTAAAGAGCGGCCGACATGTTTTTCACCCAACACTTCGGTACGGACTTTCAGTCCTTGTTGATAACGTTGTTCATCATTCATGAACGTTGCTCCTCATCTTGAAAATATGAGCCTTAGGTTGCATCGGTATGAGCAACTAGCGATTTAACAAAAATTGCGATGGCCGCTGCCGTAGCAGGAATCATCAATAAACTGAGAATTGCGGTAAATGACCAGTCATTGCCCAATAACACGGCACCAATCCATGCACCAAACACGGCACCAAAACGACCAATTCCTGTCATCCATGCAATACCAGTTGCACGACATTGGGTTGGATAGAAGCGCGCACTTAAGGCTGGCATAGACGATTGCGCACCATTAATGGCAATCCCTGCACAAAGCACCAACACGGCCAATAGAGTTGGATTGCTCAGGCTTTGCCCAACAGCAACAGCAAATAAACCTGCAATAAAATAGAAGCCCGAAATAATGCGATTTGGATTAAAGCGATCCATTGCCCAACCAATGAACAAGGCACTGAGTACGCCACCGAATTGGAACAATCCACCGATAAATGCGGCACGCTCCATGGTTGCGCCCGTTTCACGCATCAAGGTTGGTAACCAACTGGTCAGCAAATAAATCACCACCAAACCCATAAAATAGGTCGACCACAATAAAACCGTGCCTTTGGCATATTGTTTGGAGAACAGCATGCCAAACACATTTTTCTTTTCTGCAACAGCAGACTGTTCTTCTGGAATATGGAAATGCTCGACTGTTTGAACTTTTTCAGGTGCAATATGACTTAAAATTTTGCGGACTTTTGCAGGGTCTTGACCTTTCACGATCAGGAAGCGATAAGACTCAGGTAATAAAAAAATTACCAACACCATCAGAATTAATGGTGTCCATCCACCCAACAAAAACAGACTATGCCAACCATAAGTCGGAATAAGCCAACTGCTGATAAAACCACCAGTAGCCATACCTAAGTTGTAACCACAGAACATACAAGTCACCAGTAAAGAGCGACTCCGTTGCGGACAGTATTCTGAAAACAAGGTGGTCGCATTCGGCATCGCTGCGCCTAAACCAATACCCGTTAAAAAGCGCAATACCACCAAACTATTTAAGTCTGGCGCATAAGCCGAAGCCAAGGTAAAACCACCAAAAATCAACATGGAGATGGTTAAAACAATTTTTCGTCCAAACCGATCTGCTGTTGGTCCTGAAACCAATGCTCCAATGATCATGCCACCGAGTGCAGCACTCATTACTGGCCCGAGTTGTGAGCGATCAATGCCCCAATCCTGAGCCAAAGCAGGTGCAATAAAACCCATTGCTGCAGTATCGATTCCATCGACAAATACAATGAGAAAACAAATAATTGCGATCATCCATTGATACTTGCTTACAGGTGCCTCATTAATCAGTGCCTGTGCATCCATACTGTTTTTTTGGGCAGCAAATTCCTGTGCCATAGTTGCCTCCTTGTAGGCGAATTCCTTTCTAACCCTTATGGTTATATGTTTTGAATAAACTTGGACAATGTCTGATTGAATACTTGTGGTTGTTCAATATTGGATAGATGCGACGCTGCCAAGATTTCAAGCTGACTGGTTGTAATGAGTTGATGCATAAACTCTGCATCTTGAACCGTTGTGACAGGATCGTACTGCCCTGCAATAATTAACGTTGGAATCTGAATTTGATGCAGTTGATCTCGAACATCTGCATCAGCTAAAGCACGACATGCATTGGCATAACCTTGTGCAGGTGTCACTGCAAGACTTTGAATGGTCTTTTGCGCTAAAACATCATGCGCATAATCAAAATGTTCACTAAACCAACGTGTATGCGTGGTCTTTACAATGTCAGCCAAACCGTTTTGTTCAACACTCTCTGCACGGGTATTCCACGCTTCGGCAGTACCAATTTTTGCAGCTGAGTTCGCCACGCTAATACTGTTAAAACGTTCGGCATGATAGATCGCTAAAGCCAATGCGGTAATCCCGCCCATTGAAATGCCACAGAAATGAACTTTTTCAATGGCTAAGGCATCTAGGATATCAACCACATCTTCTG